>NZ_PTRG01000008.1:0-272030 GCF_002965765.1 Escherichia sp. MOD1-EC6819
TCCAAACATAGGTCATCGAGATCATAAATACAAAGCCATTCTTAATGAGAGTATTAGGCTTTTCACGAAAGCTGGTTTAATTGTTTATAAAATAACAAATGGATTCATTGAAGGAACTCGATTCCCCCTAATTAAATTACGAAGAAAGATAACTAATAATATAAAAGTATCATATGCATTAACAGATATATCAGCAATGGAAGTTCAGTTTCACTCTCGTAAAATACCATGCGGCGTTATAGTCAATGGTAATTGTAAAGAAAATGTTTTTATTCCTAAAAAGCTATTATCTTATTATAAACATAATTTATTTCACATTAGTGATGACATATTAAATATTGAGTCTTGTCCTGAATATATTCAAAAATACCTTTTGTCATATTCATTTGCATCGCTTGAAAATATGAGTTTTAAGCAACGTGTTAGCTGGCTGTGTGAGTATTTAAAGGAAGATGCAAAAATTAAAAAAAATAAGTTAGAGAGTTTGTATTAATATATTGTAATTTGTTTTTTATAAAGTTAAGATATGTTCGTTTTTTGATTGTTTAATTAATAATCTTGACGTTTTTTATAATTGATAATTTCGTGTTTTTGCAGTTTGTTAAATAGTTAACAAGTACTGATTAGCCATGTTTTGTTAAAAATTATTAATCTTCAAACTTGACGTGTAAAACCAAAAAAATCCTTATCTTTCATTATGTTATGGTAAAAACATCTACCCCCATAATAAACCCCATTAACCTGCGTCCTCACCAATAAATACCCCCGAAACTTCTTAAACAGTTTCATATCCGGTTTAAAATCGGCCTGCCAGAACTGGTGCAAATGCCCTTGATACGTCAAGCCCTTGATATCGTACAGGGCATTGCCCATCACTTTAAGTGGTTTGTTATGAATCAGCGCAGAGATCCCCGCCGTACTGTTAATCGTCACCACCGCTTTTGCGTGGCGTAATAATTCCGGCATCGGGAGATCGTGCACGTATATGACTCGCTCACCTAAGCCATATTCCTTACTCAACCGTTTAATTAATGGTCGATAGAGTCTGTGACCACGATCCATCGGATGATGTTTGATCACCAAATAACTTTCTTTCGGCGCTTTACGCGAAAATGAGTACATGACTTCATTAATATAGTCACGCACATCGTTATAATTGCTGTGGTTACGAATCTGGCTATCGTTATATACCTGCAAAACGGCAAGATAATAACGCTGATCCAGCTCGTTCATTAACCTCGGTAATACCTTACGCTGTGTTACCTTGTAAAGTTGCTTGCGCCAGTACGCACGAACCCAGCAACGAGCCTCATACCAGGGAGAAAACGATTTGTGGTGGCGGTAGCGAGGAAACTCATGACGGTAATGCCAGCCCATCAGGTAATACCACATCGCATGGCCTATACGTTTCATCGTTGAAGGTGTTAAGTTCTCAACATGCGGCGCAGGCATATCTGGTAACTTACGATAAAAATCCGGATCGCGCGGTAGCGATGAATATGCGTTCACTCCGCCTTCTTCAACGGTTATAAATTGCGGGCGTAAATATCCTTCTTCAAATGCCAGAAAACGGATACCTTTCGACTTTGCCCAGCGTTTTGCTTCTTTATGCAATGGGCGGCAGTCGCCAAAGCAGAGGATAGTGTCAAAGTCATATTGCCGGTGGAGATCTCGCAACCATCCGGGAAACTCTTTCGGTGTCTGGTAGTAAGCCAGATAATGTCGATGGCGGCAGTAAAAACGATCCCCGCCGTTGAATACAACATTCACAGCGTTACGGCCTAATGACTCTAGCCACTCGGCGACATCACTGAAAAAGGGTCCCATTGGCCCCTGCAATAGCAGATATTTTTTACCGGATAATAAAACGGTTAGTGCATTACCTTGCATAAATAATTTGCGTAATAGTCAATAATGTAATTGTTTAGCCAAATCTGACCTTGCAGAACATAATTAATTTGCGGTAATAGCGTATTACTCGCCCCGCTTTTTTTCTGGTAATAAACATCGGCTTGCGCGGAGTCTGGATCAAATATTCCGCCGCCTCTTCAACCGTAATAGGTTGTAGCCGTGTTGGGTGGATATAGGTTGGATAAACAATTAGCGCCTGATATAGCAGATCCGCTAACGTTAATTTTCGCTCGCGACGCGGGCAGCGATGTTCATCAACGGTTAAACCCCAACCGGCATAGAAGGGCAGGCCGTAACAATGAACTTGCTTGCCATGTAATAACGCTTCAAACCCGGACAATGATGTCATGGTATGCACTTCATCTGCGCGTTGGATGCATTGAATAATATCTGCGTCCAGTGCCTGATAATCAGCTAGTTCAGCAGTCAGTTCTGCCGAAATATCGCCCTTGCGATTCCCCACCAGTACATCCGGGTGCGGTTTATAAATAATGTAGGCGTGCGGATTACGCTCGCGTACTGTGCGTAATAACTCAAGGTTGCTCTTAATCGAGACGGTGCCTGTTTTAATAGATGCATCGTCCTCTACCTGACCCGGCACCAGGATAACTTTTTTACCTTTGGCTTCGGCTGGTAGAGAGAAATCGGCTCCCAGGTTGTACTTGCTCAGTTTGCTCTCAACCAGTCGCAGGCGTAATTTTTCCGCTCGCATCTTCTGCGCCAGCGTTAGCTGGCTATCATTCAGCAGCACTTCCAGATCGCTGGGGCGCGTGGCGTCATAGTAAATACCGCGTTTATCCAGCACCAGCGATAGCGGCGGCAGCAGGTCAGAGCCAAGTCCGGATGAACGCAGAAAACCATCTTCCATTCGCCATAATGGCAGTGATTTTCGCTGCGCTTCGGCTCGCCATTGCTGTTCTCCTTTTACACCCCATACCACGCAGGCGCTCGCCGCAGTACAGCGACGTGAAAAACTCAGCCGGTTTGTCGCCGTTCGTAAGAAAGGTTTCAGGATCGCCGACTTCCACAGCGTTAAGCCTGGCGCCCATAGATAGCCATTACGCTGTTGCTGATGGCGGCGTTGTAATTGCAGCCATTGCAGCACGGTAAACAGATCGCTTACTGCTCCCGTTTGCGGATCGATATAGCGACAGTAACGCAGGTATGCAGCGGCAAAAAGTTCTTCCAGCGTGGCAGAACCGCGTCGGGCAGATAACAAAGCGGACTGCGGATGACGATCGTCCGTTAACCCCCAGCCTGCATACCAGGGCTGACCGAAGCATGTCACTGGTTTTCCTGCCAGCAAGGCTTCAAAGCCGTACTGGGAGGTCACGACGTAAACCCTGGAAACGTGTCGCAACAGCGAGTGCGGACTGACATTCTCCGCAATCAAACGTACTCGTTGCGTGGCGCGCAGATCGGCGAAATAACCTGTTTTCTTTCCTTCCAGTACATCAGGGTGCACCTTCACCCAAATTGTCGCTTGAGGATTTTCCGCCATCGCGGCCTCCAGCATGGCGGCAAACTCATTCGGACCCGCATTACCATACGTCACTGACATATCATTAAATGTCTGATCGACAACCAGAACGATGTCTGAATGTTCTGATTCATCAGCCACAAACGCAGGCGCCAGATTATATTTCGACAAATCTTCGGCCACGATGGTGTGCATCGCTTCTCTGGCCTGATCTGCCAGTGCCGCATTTCCGGCTTTATCCTGTACCAGTTTCTCCAGCGCCGAAGGCTTGCTGGCATCGTAGTAAATGCCGCAATCATCCACCACCAAAGAAAGTGGCGGCGCGCCATTGACGCCAAGATCCAGCGAACGCACAAATCCATCTTCCAGACGGATGACCGGCTTTCCCGCTGCTTTGGCGATGGCGGCTGGTTTCGCCGCGCTGGGGCGATGTCCCCACACGGCGATAGCATCAACTTCTTGCGGAACAGGGCGCAGCAGAGAAAGTTTCTGGCACGGTTGCGCCAGAAATTTCTCCAGATTTGGAATACGCCAGATGCCGGACGAGAAAATGCCAATCATGCGTTTTCAGCCAGTTCCTGTGCCATCAGGGCGCGCACTTTTTCAAGACATGCAGGGGTGTCAACGCCCGGACCGGTTGCGGCAACCTCAAACGTGCGAATGTTGATTCCCGCGTTCATTAACCGTAGCTGCTCCAGTGATTCCGCCTGCTCCGGCATGGACTCCGGTAACTGGCTGTAGTTTTGCAGCACATCGCGACGATAAGCGTAAATACCGACGTGTTTCAGATAGCGTGCTTTTTCAGCATTACGCGGATACGGAATCGGCGAACGGCTGAAATAAAGTGCATCGTGGCGGGTATTCACAACCACTTTTACTGTGCTGGGTTCAGTCGCCTCTTCGGCAGAAATCGCGTGGCATAGCGTTGCCACCGGCAACGCGGGATCGTCACGCATTCCTTGCAGCAGCGTTTCTACATCCTGCGGGCGAATCATTGGTTCGTCGCCCTGCAGGTTAATGTAGATATCTGCCTCGACTTTATGCATCACTTCGACCAGCCGATCGGTGCCGGATTCATGATCGGTACGCGTCATAATGGCTTTCCCGCCAAACGCCTGTACGGCCTGTTCAACACGCGGGTCGTCAGTTGCCACCCAAACTTCAGCGACGCCCGCCACCTGTAACGCACGCTCGTAGACATGCTGGATCATCGGTTTGCCAACAATATCAAGTAGCGGCTTACCCGGCAGGCGCGATGAGCCATAACGAGCCGGAATGACAATAACTGCTTTGCTCATTTCAACTCCTTACAACGACAGAATTACTTTTGCACCCACCGCCAGCTGATAGAGGATGGTGGAAATACCACGGGTAACTTCAATATTTTTCGATTCATACTTCGGCAGAACCATAATCTCATCGCCCGGTTTGAGTGAATCCACATCTTCCGCGTTGACGGCTGCACCGTTCTGACGAATGACGATAATTCTGGCGTTACCCGATTTCTGCGTCAGGCCACCACATTTCTCGATGTAATCCTCGGTGGTCATCCCCTTCTGCCAGCTCACCGCGTTCGGGAACAGCACCTCGCCATGAACCATAACCAGCGATGTTTTCTCCGGAATATTGATGACGTCGCCATCTTCCAGCAGAACAGAGTCAATATTGGATTCGTTGAGGATCACTTCACCTTTCGGAACCACGGTGCGCGCTTTCGCCACAAAGCGGCTGATCAGTTGCGCTTCCTGCATTCGCAGGCTGGCTTCTTCTTTGGTGGAGGACTGGGCAGAAAGTGACGCTTCCTCCAGCTTTTGCAGCGAGAGATTCAGCATCTCTTTCTGACGCTGAGCCACTGATGGGCGATAAAGCTGAACCGCATTCATCTGCGACATGCTGTTCGGGCGGACTTTTTCCAGAACCGCACGCATGGTTGAACCATAAGGCAGCACCATGGCGTGTTCACCGGAGTGCGCGCCTTCAACCCGCACCTGAATGGTGCCGGCATAGCGGTCAGTGCTCACTATTAAGGTATCGCCGTTCTGCAACATGCGGCCTGGCGCAGAACTGATCGGATAGTATTCGCTACGTTTTTGCAGCCCCTGTTTACGCATAATCGTAATGTGAGTCGCGCCAGGCTTAGGGCGCGCCCAGCTCAACGCTTCTGTTACAGGAATGCTGCTTTCACGGAACTCAAAGTCGTAGCTGTTAAAGACATCGCCCTGAACGCTGAACGTATGTTGACGAGGCCCAACGATGATAGTGTCACCATCGGCGAACTGTGAAAGCCCCAGCTTACCGTTCAGCAGGAAGTCGTACAGGTTGACGTTGGAGCGCACGCGGTTGCCGCGCTTGACCACAATATCAACGTAGCTCCCACGCTCTGGATCAACGCCGCCAGCCTTGATCAGATAATTCAGTAAAGAATCGGAGGTCACGCCGCCGTACAGACCGGGATTACGTACAAAGCCGGTCACGTACACTTTTACTGGCTGCGCCTGTAATAAGGAGGCGTAGACGTTGACGTTGGACTGGTACACCTCCTTCACTTTTGATGTAACCAGAGTGTTCAACTGGCTATTGCTAACCCCGGCAACTTTCACTGGACCAACGTTCGGCAGGAAAATATTGCCTTTGGGATCAATCTGTAAGGCACCATCAAAGGTGAACGCACCCCATAAACGAACCTGAATGCTATCGCCCGGATTCAGAATATAGTCAGGGTTGAATCCCACTGTCGCACCGCTATCCGCGCTGGTGCCGTTGAAAAGTTGAGCACCAAACATACGGCTCATTACCACCGGCGGTGCGGGCGGCGGGGTATTGTCGAAGCCGCTCATGTTTTGCGTATCCGACTTTTGTCCGCTCAGAATACCGGGCAGTGGTGCGGCTCCTGTCAGGTTTGGGTCAGCGTTAATATCAATGGCCGCGCTGGCCTGCGCCGCGTGACAGGCGGCAATCAGTAAAATTGATTTAAATAATTTCATCACAAACTCATTCAGCGACAGCGTTAATCTCGGTGATCTTCAATAACAGCCAGCAACAGTTTCAGGGTGCCGAACAGCAGGCAGCACACCAGTAACCAACAGGCGATCAAATAAGGGATGTTTGGAAAAGATGATTCCTGCGGCAACTGTGGCGAACTGATAACCGACAGCACCTTGAGCTTACGAGCCGCTTCTACACGGGTCTTTTCAATGGAGGTCAGGGTCAGTTTGTACAGCTCGCTGTTGAACTCTACTTTTGATTTGATTTCTTCAAAATCCACCGCCATGCGGTTTAATTTGTCACCTTGTGGCGCCGTGATTTTGCTTTTTTCTTCGTCGATTTGTGCCTGCAATGACTGAATCGCATTACGCGCGCTCACCACTTGTGGTGCATCTTCACGCAGATATGTCAGCAAGTTACGCAGATCCGCTTCCATCTGGATCTTCTGACCCATCAGCGTATTGACTAATGTGCTCGCCGCCTCCGCCTGGGCTTGTGGGTCCAGGACGTTGTTGCTGTCCTGATAAGAGAGCAGTTCCGCCTTGCTGGCATCCAGACGCTGGCGCGCTTTTTCCATCTCGCTTTCTGCAAAGGCAAGCTGATCGCGCGCAATGCGATGCGACATCTCATTGATAAAGCGTTCTGACTCTTTCAACACGGTCTGGTTAAATTTAAGCGCAAACTCCGGGCTAAAGCCCTGCGTCTGAATATTCAGCAATCCGGTCTTATCGTCATACGAAACGTTGATACGATCCTTGTAGTACTTGAGGAAGCCTTCTGCGGTTTCATCCTTGCTAAGATGATTAAGAAAATCGAGCCCGCTGTGGCTAAACGCTTCACGAAAATTCAGTTGCTTATCCAGCGCCACCAGCATATCCGGCGAGTTGATGTACTCTTTCAGATACAGCGCATCTTCTGCGGAACTGGGGTTAGAGGCGCCCAGAAGCAGACCAAAATTCAGGCTGCCGCTGTTTAAATCATCTGAGCGTTTAATGGCGACTTTCGACTCGCTCATATAGCGAGGCTGGCTGAAGATGGCCAGATAGATCAGCAGCACCGCCATCGGTGCCAGAATGATGATTTTCGCCAGGTGTTTTTGGATATCTGCCAGTGAGATGGCAGACAGACGAGCACGCATCCAGGATACGGCAGACTTCACTTTTATCAACATGTAACGATTATCAAAGTTTCAGTGGGGCGCAAACTCAATGAGAGACTAAACTCTCGCACCCCGTTGCTTAATTAGTCGAAAATGCGCACAAGGCCAGTGACTTTATTTGCCTTGTTAGTCACCAATAACGTTGAGACGCGGTGCTTTTGCATTTTTTCTTCCGCTTCAATGATCATGGTGTCTTCCGGTAGCGTCAGCGGTTCACGCGTCATCATCTGCGCCGCCGTGGCGGACGTCAGAGAATCCTCTTTTTCCATAAAGCGACGCAGGTCACCGTCGGTGATAATGCCCGCCAGTCCGCCTTCTGCGTCTTCTACCATCACCATTCCCTGGCATCCGCTGGTGATACGTTGAATCACGGTTTTAAATGACGCATCCAGCTGCACCGCAGGAACATCATGCTGCATGACATCCGCAACGCGGGTCAGCAGGCGGCGGCCTAATGAGCCACCCGGGTGATAACGTGCAAAATCATTTGGCATAAATTTGCGCTGATGGATCATGGCAATAGCCAGCGCATCGCCGATCGCCATGGTCAGCGTGGTGGACGTTGTTGGTGCAAGATTATTCGGGCAGGTTTCATTCGCCATATGGAGTTCCAGCACGGCATCAGCATTTTTCGCCAGCGTGGAATTTCCATTATTAGTAATGGCGATAATTCGGTTGCCGAAATTTTTCAGTGAAGGAACCAGCTTGAGGATTTCATCCGTTTCACCGCTGGCGGAAATAAGGATCAGGAGATCGTAGGGCGTAATCATCCCCAGATCGCCATGGAACGCTTCTGCCGGATGAATAAAGAAACTCGGTGTACCGGTAGAGGCCAGCGTCGCTGACATTTTACGACCGACATGCCCCGATTTACCCATTCCCGAAAGAATAACGTGTCCTTTACAGTTCATTATCAAATTAAGGACACGCTGGTACTGCCCGGAATCAAGTTGTTTAGACAAGTTTTGTAATGCTGCGCCTTGTTCTGCCAGGGTCTGGCGAACAGAGGTAATTAAATATGGATCGATAGTACTGCTCTGGTCATCAGGTAAATGTCTTTCAGACATATCAGCTCCTTTGCACGGAAATAATGCCACAGTCACAACAAACCCGAACCAACAATAAATTATTGATATTAAATCAATGGGTTATAACGAAATATTTTTATGAATATAAAACCATGGTCAGCCCATGCGCTTATGCAGGGCTTATCACCTTCTTATTAAGTCGCAATGTCTCATGGGAGTGCGAAGATGCTGCAATATTACAGGCGAGAAGGGGGAACCAAATTTTGCCCACCTATTTAACACACCCCTACATTATGAACAAGGAATTTAGGATTTTTATCATTTATTAAAATGTTTCGCGCTTAACTATTAAGTCAAAAAACAATTTAGCAATTGATTGTTTCTTTGTAAAAAAAGAACGTATGGCACTGTTATCAATGAATAAAACACGTCAGCAATGGCGATGATGTTTTGTGATTAACTATTTAAACCGGACATAATAAACAGATTGACAATTTCCCTGTAAAGCAGAAGAAAATAATAAAATTTTAGCGGTGACTATTAAATGACATGATAGTTATAGGGTTGATTATTTCTGATGATGGATGCGGAATTAAGCCAGGCAGGATTGAATTTTGGCTATATCTATTTTTCAGGAGATTATTATTAAATAAAAAATAACGATGGTGATTATCATTGGTTGAGCTGGAGCCACATATGCCAGCGAGTACTTCCGTCCGGAGCCTTCCTTAATTTCAGAGAAAGAGCCGATGGAAGAACAATCATCAGGCTCTTTTAGAGTTATACGTGCCGATAAGGAGATGCCTTGTATGAAGGCGTTTCCGACAACCACCAGTCCACTCCTGACTCAGAGTGGTTTATTAATCGCGTCATAAAGATGGTTCAATGTTTTCAGGCGCTGCTTGTATGCTTTTGTCAGGCAGGTTATATCGCCACCACACTGGCGACGTTCAGCCAGCCATAGTACCTGTGAGTCATGCAGTTCCCCGGCGGCTCCCATCGCGTAAAGCCCATGAAGAAATTGATACTTAACGCTCATCTCCACATCCAAATCGTTCAGGCTATGTGATGAACAAATTGCTTTTTCATCCGCACTGCGGGACTGCCGACAGTCAAAACTGGCTGCTGTGGCGGAGAAAGCAGGGAGAGTGATGATGAGAAATGCGGTAAGAATATTTTTCACTGGCCGATCTCCCCGGAACGAATAACGGGCCCCGGAGCCATGGTCAGGGTTTTATTTCTCAACAGCCTGAATCCCATCGCCTCTCCGGTTTTCACTGACAGTTCACAGGCGAAGTGAAAAGTCGTCCAGTTAATCCCTCTACGGTACTGGCCATTACCTGTCAGCAGTGCAGGTGAGATCAGACGCTGCATATTATGTTTTCCCTGATCGAAAATAACCTTATCTACGTCGGTATACCGCTTCTGTAGTTCTTTCAGTGCGAGTGGTCGGCAAATAAATTCGGCCACACGTTGAGCTTCTGTCCAGTTGGTATAGACAAAATTACGGTCATCTTTCCCTTTTACCTCGTGATTAATGACGTTATTCAGGTGTTCTACCTGGGCAGGGTTCAATGTGACGTTCGCTGCAAATGCAAATCCGGTATACATACAGGATATTGCGGTAATTATAACCAAACGTTTAAAACTCATAAATACTCCGTTACGCATAAGTTTCTACATTTACTGTGCAATGACAATGTAAGATCCAGGAATAATTAACATGCTGCGCTGAATCAATTTTTTATGGTTAATCAGGTCGTTCGGGTGTAGGCCTGAATATGCTGTAATGCAAATTTCCGCTTGCCTAAAATAAAATCTCCTCGCCGATATTGAGACCTGTGGATACGGGGATGACCTGATTGCCGGACAAGAATTTAATGTCATTACACGGCGAATACTTATGAATTACTTAGGCAACATGGGTATAACTATCAGATAACAGTATCTGTGGCATAGGCGCAGGTAAGTCAGTATTTTGCACTATGTATAGCCTGTCTATTAACAGATGTTGTGGTAAATAAAAAACAAAATAACATAATAAAAATATAATTAGGAATATTTATAAAGACGTTTTTAATCAATTGATATGGCTGCGATTATTTTTATTGTCAGGCAATTTTCCCATTATTTTTTATTCTCAATATGTTGATCTGCATTGCTTTTTTGATTTCCACATTGCCTTAGCATCGAGTTAATGAAGTATTGTGATTAATTTGACTTTAATTGAATTACGAGAGGGAACTATGAGTGACAGCTTCCAGCGGGAGATACCGAAGGCCCGTATTAATCTGAAATTAGATCTGCACACCGGGGGAGCAAGTAAGAAAACAGAATTACCCCTGAAGTTACTGGTTGCGGGTGATTTTAGTAATGGTCAGGAATCCGCGCCATTATCTGAACGTAAAAAGGTTAATCTTAACAAAAATAATTTTGATGAGGTTCTTTCTGAATATTCCCCAAAAGTAAATCTTATCGTTAATAACACACTTGCTGATGACGGTAGTGAAGACAGCATCAGGTTGACATTCCAGAGCATAAAGGATTTCTCCCCGGAACAGGTCTCCCGACAAATACCACAGCTAAAAGCCATGCTTTCCATGCGTAATTTACTTCGTGATTTAAAAGCGAACCTTCTGGATAACCAGACTTTCCGTAAAGAACTGGAAAACATTTTGCTGGACCCGGCATTAAGTGCAGAACTCAGAGCAGAACTTTCCGCTCTGGCACCTAAACAGCCGTAACGGTCATGACGATTTAACGGATTAATAAGGAAAATGTTGATGTCTGTAAAAAATGAGAATGCCGCTGGTGGCGAGAGTGTGGTGCTTGAACATCCTGCTGCCGCTGGAGTTTATGCTTCCCTGTTTGAAAAAATTAATCTCAACCCGGTCTCTGAGCTGAGTTCTCTGGATATCTGGCAGGACGCACAGGCGATGTCGGATGCCACTGCGGATGAACGTTTAACGGCCGGGATGCAGGTGTTCCTGGAGTGTCTGACAAAATCGGGATCGAAAGTCGAAAAGCTCGACAAAAATCTGATTGACCACCATATCGCTGAACTGGATTACCAGATCAGCCGTCAGCTTGATGCCGTTATGCATCATGAGGACTTTCAGGCGGTAGAAAGTCTGTGGCGCGGCGTGAAATCGCTGGTCGATAAAACAGATTTCCGCCAGAACGTGAAAATTGAACTGCTGGATATATCTAAAGAAGACCTGCGTCAGGACTTTGAAGATAGCCCGGAAATTATCCAGAGTGGTTTGTACAAACATACCTACATTGATGAGTATGACACGCCGGGTGGCGAGCCAATTGCCGCGCTGATTTCCGCTTATGAGTTTGATGCATCTGCGCAGGATGTGGCGCTGATGCGTAATTTATCGAAAGTGTCCGCAGCGGCTCATATGCCATTTATCGGTTCTGCAGGTCCGAAATTTTTCCTGAAAGAGTCAATGGAAGACGTTGCGGCCATCAAAGATATCGGTAACTACTTTGACCGCGCCGAGTACATTAAATGGAAAAGTTTCAGGGATACGGACGATTCCCGTTATCTGGGGCTGGTTATGCCACGCGTGCTGGGTCGCCTGCCGTATGGCCCGGACACTGTACCGGTGCGTAGTTTTAATTATGTTGAAGAGGTGAAAGGCCCGGATCACGATAAATACCTGTGGACCAATGCCACCTTTGCTTTTGCGGCCAACATGGTGAAAAGCTTCATCAATAACGGTTGGTGTGTACAAATCCGTGGTCCACAGGCGGGTGGTGCGGTGCAGGATCTGCCAATTCACCTGTATGATCTTGGCACCGGCAACCAGGTAAAAATCCCCTCAGAGGTGATGATCCCGGAAACCCGTGAGTTCGAGTTCGCGAATCTTGGTTTCATTCCCCTGTCGTACTACAAAAATCGCGATTATGCGTGTTTCTTCTCGGCGAACTCCACGCAAAAACCCGCTCTCTACGATACTGCGGATGCTACTGCCAACAGCCGCATCAATGCGCGTCTGCCTTACATCTTCCTGCTGTCGCGCATCGCTCATTACCTGAAGCTGATTCAACGTGAAAACATTGGCACCACCAAGGATCGCCGGTTGCTGGAACTGGAGCTTAACACCTGGGTTCGTGGTCTTGTGACTGAAATGACCGACCCGGGTGATGAGTTGCAGGCATCTCACCCGCTGCGTGATGCGAAAGTTGTGGTGGAAGACATTGATGATAATCCGGGCTTCTTCCGCGTGAAACTCTACGCCGTACCGCACTTTCAGGTGGAAGGGATGGACATCAATCTCTCACTGGTTTCCCAGATGCCGAAAGCCAAGTCGTAAGGCGAGGGGAAATCAGGGATGAAAATTTTTCGCCCACTTTGGGAGGATGGGGCCGCGCTGGCCCCACAACAGTTCCAGCAGCAGGCTCGCTGGGACGAACATATTGCTGACACTGTTGCAGGAATGGGAATTTCCCATCCCTGGGGCGTGGTGAATGCTGAATTCGATACCGCAGCCCTTGTATTGTCACGCCTGAATGCTACCCGTCTGGTGGTACGTTTTCAGGACGGCACGATGGTTGATACTGACCTGGCGGATAATCTTCCACCGGTCTGTGATTTATCCGTCGCAAACGGCTCTGAGGTTGTTGAAGTCGTTGTGGCGCTGCCGTTGCTGAGTGCCAGTGGTGGCAATCTGGATAATGGTCAGGACAGTGAGCGCCCGCGTCGCTGGAAATCTGAACGCGTAGTGGTTCAGGAGCTTGCCGGGCATGAAAGTGGTGAACTGGCCATTTTGCGTAATGCCGTCACGCTTCGTTTATCTACGCAGGAAAATACCGCTTACCTGACTTGTCCGGTGGCTCGTCTGGCACGTAATGCGCAGGGACAGTGGAATCGTGATCCGTCTTTTATCCCGCCGATGCTCTCGATTGCGGCAAGCCCTTTGCTTGTGGCTGAACTGAGCGACCTGTTGGTTCGTCTGCAGGCACGACGTAAGCGTCTGATGGCGATGCGTCGTGAAAGCAACGAGCGTCTGGCCGATTTTGCGGTAGCTGATGTTTCTCTGTTCTGGCTACTCAATGCCCTGAATAGCGCCGAGCCCGTGCTGACCGAACTGATGCAGACTCCGGGACGCCACCCGGAGTTGCTCTACCGTGAATTGACCCGCCTGGCAGGCAGCCTGCTGACGTTTTCACTGGAGCACGATGCCAGTGATATTCCTGTTTATCAGCATGATACGCCTGAACGAGTGTTCCCGCCGTTGCTGGCTCTGCTCGATAAATTACTGGAAGCCAGTCTGCCCTCCCGGGTTATCAGTATTCAACTGGATCATGCCGATCAGTTCTGGAAAGGATCGCTGCATGATGCCCGCTTGCGTGAAGGAGCTGATTTCTATCTTTCCGTTCGCTCCTCCATGCCGAATCACGAACTGCAAGTGAAATTCCCGCAGCTTTGTAAGGCGGGCAGTCTCGATGACGTTTCAGATGTCGTGAACGTGGCGCTGAGTGGCATGGTTATAAAACCACTCAGCCATGTGCCTGCGGCGATCCCTCTGCGCCTTGAAAACCAGTTCTTCTCTCTGGATCTGAGTACCGATGCGGCGCGGGCGATGCTGGAGGCGGGTAGCTGTACCTTTTACACCCCGTGCTCACTGGGGGAGGTGAAACTTGAACTGTTTGCGGTGCTACGCGCATGAATAATTCCAGTCTCAGCCAGATTGAACAGATTTTCTATCCAGGCTGGTTGATGGCCAGCCAGCTACGCGGCGGGCAAGAAGTTCGGGACGGGGAAGGGCTTTATCGCCGGGCCTGTCGTCTGGTTCAGGAAGCGCGCAAATCGCTTTCGGATGCGGGCTACAGTGATAGCAGCCAGGAGCACATGGTATACGCGCTGTGCGCTTTGCTGGATGAAAGCGTTCTCAATCGCGGCACTTCTGACGATGGTTATCTGGCCTGGCGCCGTGATCCGCTGCAGGCGCATTTCTTCGGTACTTTGAACGCAGGTGAGGTGTTATGGGAGCGTATCCGCAACCTGCTGAAAGAGTCCGCACCGGACATGGCCGTGCTGACCTGTATGTACCGTACTCTACAACTGGGATTTGTTGGACAGTACCGGGCGCAGAACGACGAACGTCGTGAAGACGTGGTGCGTGCGCTGGGGGAACGAGTGCCCGCTTTTACGCTTGCTCAGGATGCGCCGATTGTCGCCAGGGTATCCAGTCTGCGCAGCGGTCGCCGACTGTACTGGCTTTCCTGGATTATCGGGGCGGCAGTACTGGCTGCGCTGTGGTACTTCTTCTCTTCCTCCCTCACCGAACTGGTGAGTCAGACGGTCAGGCCGGGGTAAAGGATGCGTGATGTTTACCGGAGTCTGTTAACCGTCCTGGCGGGCGTACTGGCACTGTGGCTTATCCTGGGATTCTGGTCACCGTCGGTCGGGAGCCGTGCGGCATTCAGCCTGCTGATTATTTTGGTCTGTGGGGGAATGCTCTGGCGTCAGTATCGGACATTACTGATACGGGCACCGGCGCTCAGAGATATTGTGGTTAAGTCTCTGCCACCGGAAGATTTTCAGGGTGCAGTCATTCTGGTGTGTGGCGATAACAGCGCATTATTTGCTGAGGGGACACGGCATCGTGAAACCCGTCAGGGCTGGTATCTGTGGGTAAAAGATGCAGAGCAGTTGCCATTGTTGGCTCAACACCTGAGTCAGATTCGTTCGGCTCTGGTGTCACAGATCTCGATATTGTTGGCTATCTTACCCGAACGCCACACCTCGGATGCGGAGTTAACCCAGAGTCTGCGTGGTTGGCAGCGTGCTGCTGCGCAATGCCATATCTCACTTGGTCAACTCCCGCCGCAGTGGATCGTTATCTGGCTGTCACCGCCAGTCGCTTGTGTTGATGCTGAGCCGGTCTGGTTTACTACTGTCAGCCAACGGGCAGGACTCCAGGTATATCAACCCGGTCAGGGGAATTTATCACTGACCGACTGGGCTCAAGAAACAACTTCGGGTGAGTGGCTGTCCCGCCTGAGCCAGGTGCTATGGCTGGACAGTGGACTTGCCTGGCTGAATACCGCAGTTAACAGTCTGCTGTCGGAGCGTCAGGGAGAACTGCCAGCTCTGAAGCCCTGTATACAAGGGCTGTGCATGGCTCCCGTGAGCGGTCTCGCCGGCAATCTCTGGCAACAACACATTGCCTCTGTTACTGCGCTGCCGCCTGATACGGTGGAGAGCGGTGAGCTTTTGCCGTTGCCTGAACTACTGCTGTCGGCGCTGCCGCGTCGTCGTGGCGTCAGTCGTCGGATGGTGTTCTGGCGCTATGCCGGACTGCTGGGGGGCATTTTTCTTGCACTGGCGATGCTGGCGTCCTGGGTTAACAATCAGCGTCTGATCCGCAATGTCGGCGACCATCTTGCCTTATACCACCGTCTCTCCGACGCCCCTCTCACGCCTAAACTCCAGGCACAGCAGCGTCTGCGCGCTGATGGCGCACTGCTGGAAGACTGGCAGCGGCGCGGTGAACCTCTGCGTTATCGCCTCGGGTTGTATCAGGGGGGGCGTCTGATACCTGCTGTTGAAGCCGCCGTGAATGACTTGCCGCTACCACCATCACTATCACCGTCACCGCAGACGGTTATCAAAAAAATCGTACAGGAGCCGAAGACTATCCGCCTTGACAGCATGTCGCTGTTCGATTCCGGCAAATCGGCGCTGAAAGCCGGGTCCACCAAAATGCTGGTTAATTCGCTGGTGGGCGTCAAGGCAAGGCCTGGCTGGCTGATTGTGGTCGCCGGTCACACAGATAACACCGGCAACGCACAACGAAATCAGACGCTTTCTCAGAAACGTGCCGAAGCGGTGCGCGACTGGATGCATGACACCGGTGACGTGCCGGAAAGCTGTTTTGCGGTGCAGGGCTATGGTGCAAGTCGCCCGCTCGCAACCAATGACACCCCGGAAGGCCGTGCGCTAAACCGCCGTGTCGAAATCAGTCTGGTATCACAGGCTAATGCCTGTCAGATACCGGGTCACACCCTGGCGTCATCGCAGGATGATGGCGCATCACAACATAATAGAGAGTAATTCCATGGCAATTCCTGTTTATCTTTGGCTGAAGGACGATGGCGGCGCGGACATCAAAGGGTCTGTGGACGTTCAGGATCGTGAAGGCAGCATCGAAGTGGTGGCTCAGGAACACAACCTGTACATCCCGACCGATAACAACACAGGCAAGCTGACCGGCACCCGAATCCACACTCCGTTCCTGTTTACCAAGGAAATCGATTCCTCCAGCCCATATCTGTACAAGGCGGTGACCACCGGACAGACCCTCAAGTCTGCAGAATTCAAGTGGTACAAAATTAACGATGCGGGTCAGGAGGTCGAGTACTTCAACACCAAACTTGAGAACGTGAAAGTGGTGAAGGTGAACCCTGTAATGCACGACATCAAAGATCCTTCTTTCGAGAAGCACAACCACCTTGAGCAGATCGAACTGCGCTACGAAAAAATCACCTGGACCTACAAAGACGGCAACATCATTCATTCCGATTCATGGAACGAACGCGCGACCGCGTAAGTCACGAGCGGGCAGAGATTCTCTGTCCGCTTTTTCGTTTTTGCTGAACGTCTGAAGCCAACGGGCTTTCAGCAAAGAACCCACAATCTGCCAGCCTGACCGTATGCGCTTTGGTCTCCTTCCTGGGAAACAGCGAGGGGCGGTAGCGTGTCCAGGAACCGACAAAGAGAGAAACTCATGGAAAATCCAGCCATCCTGCTGCGACGTTTGAACCCTTACTGTGCCCGTGCGATGGAAGGGGCGGCTTCGCTCTGCCAGACCCGTGCGCATACGGAAATTCTGCCGGAGCACTGGCTGCTGAAATTGCTGGAGCAGGGCGAGGGCGATCTCACTGTGCTGGCTCGTCGCTACGAGTGGGACATGGACAGCCTCTGGCAGGATTTGCTTGGCTGGCTCGACAAACAACCGCGCTCAGTGCGCCGTCGTCCGCAGCTTTCAGAAAACATCCAGACGCTGATGCAAGAAGCCTGGCTGATTGCCTCACTGGCGGGTGAGGCGCAGATCCGAAGTCATCACCTGATGATGGCACTGGTTGATAAGCAGAACCTGGTGCGTTGCGATGGTCTGTGGCCATTATTGACCCTGGGTCTGAGTCAGTTGGAACGCCTGCGTCCGTTACTGGATGCTCAGTCAGACGAGCGTCCTGAAGTGCAACAGGAAGCGGAGCTGGCGTTTGTTGGAAGTCCCGTTGTCGCGGAGATAAAAGAGGGAGAACTCAGCCCGGCACTGCAAAACGTGCTGGATAAGTTTACCCTCGACGTCACTGCCAAAGCCCGCGAAGGCAAAATCGATCCGGTATTTGGGCGTGATACTGAAATCCGCCAGATGGTGGATATTCTTTCTCGCCGCCGAAAAAACAACCCGATTCTGGTCGGTGAGCCGGGTGTCGGTAAAACGGCACTGGTAGAAGGGCTGGCGCTCAGAATCGCTGAAGGCAATGTGCCGGAGCCGCTCAAACCTGTCGTGCTACGCACTCTTGATCTCGGTCTGCTGCAGGCAGGAGCGGGTGTGAAGGGGGAATTTGAACAGCGTCTGAAAAACGTGATTGATGCAGTGCAGCAGTCACCAGTACCAGTTTTGCTGTTTATCGATGAAGCGCACACTATCATTGGCGCGGGTAACCAGGCTGGTGGTGCGGATGCCGCCAACCTGTTGAAACCGGCACTGGCGCGTGGTGAATTACGAACCATCGCCGCTACAACCTGGTCTGAATACAAACAATTTTTCGAACGCGATGCCGCACTTGAGCGCCGCTTTCAGATGGTGAAAGTGGACGAGCCCGACGATGACACCGCCTGCCTGATGCTGCGTGGCCTGAAATCTCGCTACGCCGGACACCATAATGTGCATATCACCGACGATGCGGTTCGCGCTGCCGTTACGCTTTCCCGACGTTATCTCACAGGCCGCCAGCTACCGGACAAAGCCGTTGACCTGCTCGACACCGCAAGCGCCCGTGTGCGCATGAGTCTCGACACCGTGCCTGAACAACTGACCCGTATCCGTTCCCGGATCACCGCTCTTGAAATGGAGAGGCAGGCACTACAGGAAGACATGGCTGTCGGTAGTCAAAACTACGGTGAACGCCTGACGGCAATAGAACAGGAAAAGAACACTTTCAGCGTTGAACTCAACGAACTGGAAACCCGGTACGGTCAGGAGCTGAAACTTACCGAACAACTGCTGGAAAGCCGCCAGGACATTTCCCGTCAGAGTAAAACGTACTCCCTGCAACAGGAGTTGAACGGTATGCAGCACAGCAACCCGTTACTTTCAGTCGATGTGGATGTGCGTACCGTTGCTACCGTGATTGCTGACTGGACGGGCGTCCCGCTGTCGTCGCTGATGAAAGACGAGCAGACCGAACTGCTGACGCTGGAAAACGAAATCGGCAAACGCGTAGTCGGGCAGAATGTGGCGCTTGAAGCCATTTCCCGGCGCCTGCGTGCCGCGAAAACAGGCCTCACATCTGAGAATGGCCCACAGGGTGTGTTCCTGCTGGTTGGCCCAAGTGGTGTAGGGAAAACCGAAACGGCGCTGGCGCTGGCTGACGTCATGTACGGCGGTGAAAAATCACTGATTACTATCAACCTGTCCGAGTATCAGGAGCCGCACACCGTCTCCCAACTGAAAGGCTCTCCTCCGGGCTACGTCGGCTACGGGCAGGGGGGCATTCTCACCGAAGCGGTGCGCAAGCGCCCGTACAGCGTGGTGCTGCTCGATGAAGTCGAAAAAGCGCATCGTGATGTGATGAATCTGTTCTATCAGGTTTTTGATCGGGGCTTTATGCGCGATGGCGAAGGCCGTGAAATCGATTTTCGCAATACGGTCATTCTGATGACCTCAAACCTTGGCAGCGACTATGTGATGCAGTTGCTTGATGAACAGCCTGATGCCAGTGAAGGCGACCTGCACGAACTGCTGCGCCCGATCCTGCGCGAACACTTCCAGCCTGCGCTGCTTGCCCGCTTCCAGACAGTGATTTATCGCCCGCTAACGGAAGCGGCGATGCGTGCCATCGTGGCAATGAAACTCTTGCAGGTCAGCACGCGTTTGCATCGTCACTATGGCCTGACCACATATGTTGACGAGAGTCTGTATGACGCTTTGACCAGTGCCTGCCTGCTACCGGACACCGGTGCGCGCAATATCGACAACCTGCTCAACCAGCAAATTTTGCCGGTACTGAGTCAGCAACTGCTGGTTCATATGGCGGCGAAACAAAAGCCGATTTCGCTGACGCTGGGCTGGAATGATGATGAAGGGATTGGACTGGAGTTTAAACCTGGCTAAAGGAGCTAAGTGATTATCCGATGGAACAGCAGGCACGGATTATTGCTGATAATTTTGTACTGCAAAAATTTGGGTATTTTGAAATGAGACTGTTGTTATTAAAGGTCATTATTAGTGCCGTTGGGCTGGAGCCATAATCACTCTTTTTCTTACCGGCTGAGTCCCTTATTTAATCCCGCAACCTGCCCGCCGGTAACAGCGTCATGGACAACGGGTTATCTCATGGAGTCAATATTATGAGTCTGACAGATACGCTGAATAACGCACTGTCTGCATTAACTGAAGGCGGGCTGAACCGCTACCGTCTGGATATTCCGTCCTGTACCGCATCGCCGGATGTGGAGTCCTTCAGGGGTGAGGAGCGCATGAGCGGGCTGTATCAGTACACCGTTCTGTTTACCTGCAGAGACCTGAACATCAGTGCATCGCAGTTACTGAGTAAACCGGCGACGCTGACCATGGGAACCGGGCCACTGACGGGGCTGAGCGGGCAGAAAGTGGTGCACGGGGTGGTGACAGATTTCAGTCGTGTCAGCGGTTCACGTGACCAGGCGACGTACCGGATAATTATTGAGCCGTTTCTGTCCC
The DNA here is from genome assembly GCF_002965765.1 of Escherichia sp. MOD1-EC6819. Lineage (NCBI taxonomy): Bacteria > Pseudomonadati > Pseudomonadota > Gammaproteobacteria > Enterobacterales > Enterobacteriaceae > Escherichia > Escherichia sp. MOD1-EC6819. Next base: position 20,512 of record NZ_PTRG01000008.1, read on the forward strand.
TGCTGGGCAGGCAGTACCGCACCCACCGTTTTTTCGTCAATAAATCTGTACCGGAAGTGGTCACCGAAGTCCTGCAGGAGCATGGTCTCAGAGGCTGGGAGTATGAATTCACTCTTAAAGCCGGTTATCCGAAGCGTGAGCAGATAAACCAGTACCGGGAAAGTGACCTGGCGTTTATTGAGCGCCTGCTGGCTGAAGTGGGGATATTTTATTTTTTCACCCTGCAGCCGGACACCCTGACGGAAGTGGTGCGCTTTGCCGACAGGCAGAGCGCCTGGACCTTCGGTAAAACGCTGGCGCTCAGCAGTCCGTCGGGGATGAGTGACAATGGCGCGGATTCGGTGTGGGGGATTCACGTCCGGCATCATGTGGTGGCGCGTTCGGTGACGGCGGATGATTACAATCACCGTGAAGCGCAGAACATCCTGACGTCGGTGCCGGCGGACATGACCCGTGGCGACGGGGAAGGGAACACCTACGGTGATGTGTACCATTACCTGCCGCGTCATCTTGAACGGGGCGACAAAATCACCCCGGCGGCGGAAACCGGCAATTTCTGGGCGCGGCTTGAGCATGAACGCTTTCTGTCCGGGCAGACAATGGTCAGCGGCAGCAGTAATGATGCCCGGCTTTCCCCGGCTCAGGTGCTGACCATCAGTGAACGGGCTGTTCCGCCGACCCTGCCGTCAGAAACGGACAACGGTATTGTGATTATCCGCACGGTTTACAGTGCGAGCCGTAAGGATGCCCTGACCGTGACGTGGGAAGGGATGCCGTATTACGAAAACCGCTGCTGGCGCCCGGCGGCTAAAAAACGGCCGGTGGTGAGCGGGACAATGACGGCGCGGGTGACCAGCGCCAGGGACAACGATATCCACGCGTGGCAGGATGCGTCGGGGATGTACCGGGTGAAGTTCGATGCCGACCGTGACGACAAAGGTCAGGGCATGGAAAGTATGCCGGTGCGCTTTGCCAGACCGTACGGCGGGGATAAATACGGTTTTCACTTTCCGCTGATACAGGGGACAGAGGTTGCCATCGCGTTCCATGAAGGCGACCCGGACCGGCCGTATATCGCCCATGCGCTGCACGACTCGCGCCACGCAGACCCCGTCACCGAAGCCAACAACACGCGCAATGTAATCCGCACAGCCGGCCTGAACAAACTGCGGATGGAGGACAGGCGCGGTGAGGAGCATATCAAGCTCAGTACGGAGTACGGGGGAAAGACGCAGCTGAATCTGGGGCATAACGTGGATGCCTCCCGCGAACTGCGCGGGGAAGGGGCGGAGCTGCGCACGGACAGGCATATATCCATTCGTGGTGGGGCAGGGGTATTTATCACCGCCGATAAACAGGCATTTGCCGGCGACAGGATGCTGTCAATGCAGGAGGCAGTTTCTCAGCTGGAAAATGCCCTGAGTATTGCCCGGAGTCTGTCAGATGCGGCAGAAACGGCGCAGGCGTATCCGGCGGATATCCGGAGTCAGAAAATGCTGACGGATGCCCTGACGGACCTGGCACAGCCGGGGATGGTACTGAATGCACCGCAAGGCGTCAGCATCAGCAGTCCGGAAGGTGTGCGCGTTTCCTCGGGCAGTGCCAGCGTGGGGATAATGTCCCGACAGAATACGGATATCAGTGCACTGAAACGTTTTACGGTGGCAGCGGGTGAAGCCATCAGTATGCTGGCCTGTAAGACGGGGATGAAACTGTTCGCCGCGAAGGGAAAGGTTGAAATCCAGGCGCAGGATGATGCGCTGGAAGCGGCAGCGAAAAAAGATGTGACCGTGACCAGTACAGAGGGAGGGGTTGAAATCACCGCCGCGAAAGATGTCGTGCTGAAAAATCTGGACGGGTCGTTCATTCAGTTGCAGGGTAAAAATATTATTCTGGGCTGTGAAGGTAATATTCTGTGGAAATGTGTTAATGCTCAGAAAATGGGAGCCGCTTCGCTGAATACGCCAGCCCCTGAATTTCCGAAAGGATACGGTGGTATTTATTCTCTGACTGATGAAAACGGGAATATTATCTCACAGACTGAGTATAAAGTGACGACAGCTGACGGGCAGGTGTTTCATGGTATTTCAGATGACAATGGTAAAACGTTGCCAATTTATACCTCAATGCCCAGCAAATTAAACATTGAGATCCTTGGAACCGGTAATTCTGCAGCAGGGAGAAAATAAGCATGAGTGATTTCCATGCTTGGGAAGCCAGTGAGTGCGAGCACTTTACTGATGTGAATGTGTCAGAGAAAACAGTTATCTGTAAGCGTAAACCTGTACCAGGTATTACGATTACTATCGGGATGTTTTTTGATGGTACAGGGAATAACGTCTTTAACATCGATAAACGCTTGCTGAGTACTTGCACAGATATGGATGTTGGTGTAAAGGAAGTTGATGCCGAATCCTGTATACATAAACTGGACATGAGTAGCAATGAGGCCGGGAGCTACCTTGGATATTACTCCAACATCCACTGGTTAAATAAATTATATGCCATTGACGGTCAAGTGATATCAGATAAAACATTATATCAACAGGCAATATATATACAAGGTATAGGTACTGCGAAAGATAAAGAGGATAGCCTTATTGGCATGGGTATAGGCGAGGTTTTTGAAGGTGTTGTTGATAAAGTCAACGAAGGGATCTCACAAATATCGGATGCAATTTGGCGAGTTTTTAGCAGTGATTCTAAAGTTGACTATGCTATCGAAAAAATCCAGTTTGATGTATTTGGCTTTAGTCGGGGAGCTGCGGCTGCGCGCCATTTTTCTAATCGCGTCAAAAATGGGGACAAATCAATACAGCAAGCAATAACTAAGGGATTAAACGGACGAAATCAACATGGAAAACCTACCGGAGAGATTCGCTTTCTGGGGCTATTTGATACGGTTTGTGCTGTTGGTTCAGTGAGTGATTTGTTTGATGTACATGGAGGTGTGAACCCAGGTATTGAGTTGGCATTATCGAAAGATATCGCACAGAAAGTCTTCCAGATTGCCGCCATGCATGAATGCCGCTATAACTTCAGTCTTAACAGTATAAAAGAAGCGTGGCCGGAACTCACTTTACCAGGTGTACATTCTGATATTGGTGGAGGATATAACCCCAATGAACAGGAATATTGTTTTCTGACAGAACCTCGTGGTGAGAAAGTTAAAAAAGATGTTATAAATGAAAGTACGCAGATTTATAAAAATATTGCCTCCAGGTTACTTGAGTTAAAGGTGGTGCCAGCTCTTGAATATATTTTACCATCTGGCGAAGTGAAGATGGAATGCTGGTATAACTATATTATAGATATGGATAAACAGCGTGTCGGAACGATAGAGAAACATGTTGGAGTAGGCATTACACTAAAGCGCATTGTGCCCAACGACTGGTCTAAAATTTCGCTAAGAGTAATGCTGGATGCAGCAAAAGAGGCAGGGGCAAGGTTCAAATATGTTGACCCCGAAGCCCCTGATATGAAGTTACCTGGCGAACTTGAATTATTGAGCCAAAAAGCAATCAAACAGGGGAGAATAATCAGGGCAGGAGGTATTCCCGTTCCATTCACTCCTGATGAATTACTAATTATTGGTAAATATATTCACTGCTCGGCAAACTGGAACGGTATAAAATTTAAAAGGGTCTGGTTGGATGGAAAACAGGTAAGAACAATCTACGGAGCAGAGAAAATGACACATCTTATTGGTTATGTGAATATGCCAAATAAAAACTGGATACGGTCCATCTGGAATATGAAGGGAGAAAAAGCATGAAGCTCATGATTCAGCTACTTTCATTTTTATTTTTAGTTGGATGCAATGACACTACTGCGCAGGATAAAATAAAAGTACCTTGGGATAAATGGTATTTCACGTTCAGTACTCCAAAAGCGCTTCCTGCAACGGTTACGTTGGTCAAATTGCTGGATGTTGACGGCTATGGTTATGTGTTCAAAACCATAGATCAGCCTCAAGGGAATAGTGTTGGAACATGGGGGACACATGTAGGAATACCAGGAGCTACTTTTAATAAGGCTGATGCACCGCCACAGATAATTAAGTTTTGTTGGGACTCAATTATTGACAAAAAAACTTATGAAACCACTTTGTTTTTTTCTTCTGATACTAAGAAAAAAATGATTTCCAAAGAGCCTGAGTGGAATAACCCCGGTGAGTTTTATTTTTTTCGTTATATGGTGATTGGTTTGGCACCTGAAGGAAAAGTCCGTGTTTGGTTGCAAAATAACGGAAAGCCAAATATTGAGCAAATATCCACAAAAATTACAACCACTTCTGGGGAGGGGCTTGATATGTGTAAAGAGGTTACAGGGCATCCTGATGGATATGTTTACTATGGAGATACTCCTGATTTTATTAAGGGGAAAAAGTATCCTTATGGAACTTGGTGAGTAGAACTATACTAGTTGGCAAAAAACCTACAGTTTTATGCTACGATAAGGTTTTTTATGAAACTATTTCTCTACATGTTTTTTCTGCTTATTTCTATCCGTATTTTCTCTCAATCAATCGTTATCGATCCTACATCAATATCTAAAGCGGATGATGCAAATATAATTGCCAATATGTATCTTATGGGCATGGGAGTTCCGAAGGATATGAAAAAAGCATTTAAACTCTATTAGAACGCTGCTGAACTCGGAAACACGAATGCTCAAGTTGATTTAGGCGATATGTATTATTTCGGAAAAGAAACCATTCAGAGCTACGAAAAGGCTGATTATTGGTATGAGAAAGCTGCGAATAAAAACAATGCTACAGCTTAGATGTATTTAGGTTATACATACCTTAATGGTAAGGGAGTTGCATTGAATTATTCTAAAGCCAGAAAATAGCTTGAACTTTCGGTAAAACAAGGCCAGCCTTCAGCTATGTATCATTTGGGTACGATGTGCTTCGATGGTAAAGGAATTACTAAAAATCAAAATCAGGCTATCGACCTATTCAAAAAAAGTTGCTCTGAAGGTGATTCAAATGCGTGATAAGTTAAAAAAATTAAAACAGAGAAGTAATAATCTTATATATAGTGAAATATATATGTATAAGTTAAATATGGAGTTTCATATGTCTAAAGGTGTTGTGTTACTTGGCGATAAAACCACGCATGGTGGTGCAGTGATCTCAGTTTCTTCAACCATGATTGTTAACGGCAAAAATGTTGCACTTATTGGGGACAAAATCAGCTGTCCGATAATAGGGCATGGTATTAACGCCATTATTGAAGGATCGCCTGAATGGTCTTCCGATGGCAAAGCCATTGTTGTCGATGGCTGCCATTGTGTATGTGGCTGCCAGGTTCTCTCCAGTGCCCCGGATTGTGTAACAGGATAAGTAATGAGCTGGGAACGCCACAATCCCTCCAGAACCAGAACAACCTTCACTGGTTTAGGGGCTGATTACAGGCCTTATTGCTGTTAGTGCCGGAGTCCTGCCCTTTGTTTTCTACATCTGTCAGGTTTTTAGGGGGATTACAAATCACTCTTTTTCTTACCGGCTGAATTCCTTATTTAATCCCGCAACCTGCCCGCCGGTAACAGCGTCATGGACAACGGGTTATCCCATGGAGTCAATATTATGAGTCTGACAGATACGCTGAATAACGCACTGTTTGAGAGCTGTGTTTTTGGTTCTGAAGGTGAATACGAAAGAGATAAAATCCAGGAATGGTAGCTTTTACCATCTGATACTACAGCCGAGATAGAGCAGCAATCAGCAGTATATCGTTACGGAGAACAGAGAAAGGTAACGCAAACTTTTTTGGAAGGTGATGATGCCTGGGCTGTTACAGGTCAGTCGTGGCACTGGCAACCAACGACCGCTGATGATGTCTATGAGGGAATTAAATGAAACTTAGATTAAAACAGAAACATATATTGTATTGTTGGGCGGTGTTTGATCTCTTTTTCATCGTCAGATTTATCTGGCTGAATATCTCTCAGGGACGAATTCCTTTAATTGATGATATATTGTCTTTTAGCCATATTTATCCTCAGCAAGGGGCGTATTCGCAAGTCCTTTTTTCTTTTTCGTTATTGCTTAATGTCTCGATTGTTTTTTCTGCTGTAATGTTCTTAAAAAAGTGGAAGTATGTGAATTGGGTTGTCTATATTCAAACACCATTCAGATTGTTCTTCATGATCCCTTCTATTTCGATATTGCCATGGATGTTTAAAACTATGTCAATCAAAGTAGGGGCGATATTTCTTGCCGCTGTATTCTTATCGGAGATAATTAAGGTTGGGACATTTTATCTTACAAGAGAAAAGAGCTCATAAATTTTTTAACCTGCATAAAGAGGGATGTTTATGGTAGGAAATACATTAGTAACATCTGTGACGCATACAGAGGAAAAAGCTACGACTGGAAAACAGAAACCTTACTGGGTTGAAATTCAGTTGGTTGATGAGCAGGGAGATCCCGTAGCGAATATACCATGGCGTGCTGAAAGTTCGCATCCAGTATCCGGACCAGTTGATAACCTTACGTATACGGGTCAAAGTCAGGCAGATGGGCTTATTCGCATTGATATGCCGCATGGGCTTGAATTAAGGCTGGCGTTAGATGGCAATCAACTGGCTACGGAAATGGAAAAACGTGCCTTACGTGTTAGCCGCGATGCAGAAAATGATTCTGTTGTGCGTCCTGAAGCTGAAGAAAAAGGGTATATCTGGCATTATGCCGTTATCGGTGAACTTTGTCAGAGTTCACCAAACCTTGAATTAAGACCTGGGGAAATGTTACCCGCATATCACTTTCCTGCAAATACGGCATTTAAGGGCTTTAAATTCCGAACGAATGAACTTGAAAAACGTCATGTAATAGAAATATGCCCCTTCAGATCGTGGGAGCTTGTTCTACACCATCAAAAGGACTATTCCATTGCGAATGGAATTAACCTTGGGGCGGCAGCGACGCTTGCCTATGCAAATGGCAGTACTCTGGATACGGTGTCAATTACACGTTTTTTTATTAACCAGTGCCAGGATCTTTCTCGCTTACCCCAACTTTATAAAGATGGTTCCGCATGGAATACATTAGTACAGGATGTTCCCTACAGTAATCGATATTATCCTCCAGTGTTTATGGATACCTCGCGAGATACTTCGCCTAAGGTAGACAGTAAGAATTCGCATGGAACAGCACAGGCAAAGGAAAATACTGCTGTGACAAAGGCAGACGGTGATACGCAGCTTTATTATGTTTATAACGTGGATAAGATAATCGTTGCCTGGCGTGGGACGGCTAGCTTGTTTGATGTAGGAACGGATATTGAGTTCAGACCAGTAAGTCCAGAACTATGCGATATAAATAAAACGGGATGTAGTACGTTACTTTCTGCTGGAAAAGTACATACGGGATTTTGGAGTGGATATAGTCGGGTTGAAAAGAAATTTAATAAAGAAATACTAGAGTTATTGAAAACCATTGAAAGTAGAATGCTATTTATCTGTGGGCATAGTTTAGGTGGTGCATTAGCATTAATTCATGCAGCAAAACTGAAGGACTATTATCCGATACTTTACACCTATGGAATGCCGCGAACCTTTACCCGCGATGCAGTGATGCAATTGTCGGAGATTACCCATTTCCGTCATGTTAACGATAATGATCCAATTCCAGCCGTACCCGTAGAAGCCAACCTGGATAACGAGTTATATAAATTATGGGGATGGTTGGGGGGGACACTGGGCTTTTTCTGGTCGTTGGGTGAACTTCTGGCTTACCAGATGGTAACCTGGGGGGATTGCTTCTGGCATCACGGCAATACGGTAGCCTTTCTCACGGTTACTCAGAGTCGGGAATGGAAAGAATGCAAAAGAGATCTGCCAACGCCGGCAGGGTGTATTACCATCAGAAAATTACTTCCACTTAAAGCTAAACTTTACCTGGTTCCTGCGTTGGCGGAGCAGGAGATGCAGCAGGCAGGTCAGAAGCAGAAAGAATTTAAAGCATCACTGACGCAAGCAGATCTAACTGACTTTTTCCCCAAAGGTTGTAATCCGGACAGAGGCGTAAATGTAAATATTTTTGACCACTTTATGACCTCCTATATGCCCTATATGTATAACAAAGTATTAGAGCTGATTGATAACGCTGGAATAGTGGAAAAGCGTACTTTTACTGAGCATCAGTATAACGTTGATTCATTCAGAGAGCAGATGGCAGAAAATAAAAATGACATACCGGAGAGAGAATTAGTAAGAAATAACATTTTTCTGAATATAGAAGGACTGCTTGACGCATCGCTTTCCCCAACGTTGTCCATGCCATCTGGCAACGATACGCTTTTGCGGTTTGCTCAATATGGAGAAGAGGTAATGGAAAATGTATAACCAATCAAAAATTATACTGCTTTCCTTAGTATTGTTTTCATCGGCAGGTTGCAGCATAAGTAGAGCTGTTAACAAGACTTTATCTCCACCGCCAGATACAAAATGGGTCAATGTTGAAGTAAAAAATCCATCTCAGTATACGAAACCTTTCCCGCTTGAGGTCAGATACATCTCGTATGAATGTATGAAAAAAAGAATCAGTGGATTTGATGGCTCTGTTATCACAGAACCCAGCTACAACGTTATTGGGATCCCCATGCAGCAGGAGAGTGGGGACATCTGGAAAGGGAAAGTCGCTATGACAGGTGGCGGCTCATGCAAATGGACGTTGAGTGCGGTCAATTTAGGTATCGAATATATAGATGCTACACATCTTGGCAAAGATCTTGTACCCGGAACAGCGGTAGGGGTTTCGCTCGCTTTTGATAATGATGCTTCCAGAAATGGGCAGTTTTATATGGAAACAGGTAATAGATTAAAATTAGCGCCTAATTATTATCCTTTGATTCACACTAACAAAAGGATTCAGGAAAAAGGTGCATTAGAACTTTTTGGTAAAGAAGATTTTATACAAAAAAGAATTATTTTCAATATCAACAATGATGTAATTGTTATATTTTTGCCAAAACTTGATGAGTCAAAAATTGTAAAAATGGTTGCGCCAGTAGAGTATCGAGTGGGCGCATATTATAAAATAATATATCCTGATGGTACTGTCGTATCTGATGGCTCAACTCATCCCGACATCAAGATAATGGAAAAATAGAAGATGTATAATCAATCAAAAATTATTCTGCTTTCCTTAGCTTTGTTTTCATCATCAGGATGCAGCATCAATAGAACTGTTAACAAGACTTTATCTCCACCGCCAGATACAAAATGGGTCAATGTTGAAGTAAAAAATCCATCTCAGTATACGAAACCTTTCCCGCTTGAGGTCAGATACATCTCGTATGAATGTATGAAAAAAAGAATCAGTGGATTTGATGGTTCTGTTATCACCGAGCCCAGCTACAATGTTATCGGGATCCCCATGCAGCAGGAGAGTGGGGACATCTGGAAAGGGAAAGTCGCTATGACAGGCGGCGGCTCATGCAAATGGATGTTGAGTGCGCTCAATTTAGGTATCGAATATATAGATGCTACACATCTTGGCAAAGATCTTGTACCCGGAACAGCGGTAGGGATTTCGCTCGCTTTTGATAATGATGCTTCCAGAAACGGACAATATACTGCAACTGAGGGCGATTTAAATTTATCACCAAAATATTATCCCTATATATCTGAATGGAATCTAGGCGAAAAAAAGAAAGAATTGTCCCTTTTAGGTAAGGAAAGCTTCCTGTCCTTAAGTGTTTATAATGTAAATCAAATTAAATTTGCACCTGTAATAGATGAAAGCAAAATTGTGAAATATATCGGGATAGAAAAGAAAATTAAAGGAGCGCATTCAAAAATAGAGTATCCAGATGGCAGCATTATATCCGATGGGACTGTGTTTCCTGATTTTGATAAGGTTGGTAAAATGAAAATTAAAAAATAAAAATGGCAGTTTTTTTGTTAAATGCATGAGGCAGGTTAATTATTGTAAGTGCAGACCTGTAACATATTTTTACGATTGACTTAATACGGAGAAGAAGGGATTGAAAATACATAACCAATCAAAAATTATTCTGCTTTCCTTAGTATTGTTTTCATCGACAGGTTGTAGCATAAGTAGAACTGTTAACAAGACATTATTTCTATCAGTAGATACAAAATAGTTCAATTTCGTTTTTAACTCTTTATTAGTGACAGAATTCTTTAAACCTTAACAGGATAAATTCATTGTGGCTAACGGTCTGGTATTACTTGGAGATAAAACAACGCATGGTGGCAAAGTTAACTCGGCCTCCTCCAATATTACTGTTGATGGAAAAAAGGTTGCTTTAGTTGGTGATTTTGTTTGCTGTCCGATTATAGGGCATGGAACGAATCCCATCGTGGAAGGATCACCACACCGTACCTTTAACGGTCGTGCTGTTGTCGTCGATGGTTGCCAATGCCTGTGCGGGTGTAAGGTCATTTCGAGTGCTAAGAATAGTACGGTAGGACAATAAATGGGCTGGGAAAGGTCGAAAGCAACAACGATGGAGTTACCTTCTGAACCCTCTTTCATGGGGTGGCTTTTAGCAGGTGGTACTACCGTGGTTGTGGGTGTGTTGCTGTTTATTCTTCATGCGTCAGGCATGGTTAAGGCATTGTCTGGATTCAACATTTGGTGGCTGGCATCAAGCCCAGTGCTTTGCTGGTTTTTCCTTTTTTGCTTGCGGGGCTGGCTTTGGGGCAGAACGTTTGATGAGCACCAGTTTTTGCAGAAGGAAGCTGAATATGGGCAACATCAGTGGGAATCCTGGGCGGGGCGTTATCTGGCGGTGCTTGGTAGCAGCATTCTGTTACCTTCAGGTGTAACCGCCAGGGCCATCTCGAAATCAGAGGCATCAGATGTGCCGTCCCTTTTTTCACTGACCAGCCATTTTGACGCTCAATCCGTAATGTCTGGTTCTTTATTAGAGCTGGGGCTTGCCAGTGTGCAGAACGCAATCGCGATGCTGCCAGATACAGTGCTACTTAATATTACTGTTGTAAGTGATGAAATTTCTGCAGACTCCGATTCCCAATTTCGAAAAATCTGGGAAAGCATATATCCAGAGCGCGCTATCTCTGGTTCTATTTCCTTTTGCGAAACCCTTTCTTTTTCCTGGATTGAAGAACGCCTTAAGAGCCCAGTTATGGATATCGATTTGCTCCTCATATTGCAGAAGCATGGGGCTGAACAATATTCCGATGCACTGGCGAGTGTGCTTCTTACCAGCGATGATGTAGCTGAAAAATATCAATTTCCTCATTCTGCCCGCATTTTGCGACCGATGCCGCTGGATATGGCTCATTTCAAAGCTGATGTGGGATTGTTTCTGGAAACACAAACGATCGCATCTCAGACATCAAAAGTTTATTGCGACTATGGGCACTGGAATGACTGGTTTGCTGAATTAATGATGGCTTCTCAATTACATCAAACATCATGGGCTCCCCAGGATATTGATGCACTGGAAAAATATAACGGTATTCCGGGGGCAGGTAGTGCATGGTTTTTGGCCGCATTACTCTCCGATATTACATCTGTTAGCCAGACATCAGTTTTAGGTCTGTTTACTTCTGGAACTGATCATTTTGTCAGTACAGTTACTTCAGGGAGCAATAATAATGATGTCGGCTAGTTTATGGAGCAGAGGAGGGCTTGTTGGCATCGTTGCCCTAATTTCTCTTGCCATACTGAGTTTGATACTGCATTTCGGCCCTCAGTATGGTCTCGATACACGCCTGAAAGAGGCGCTGGCATTTGTATCTGTGTGGCTTGTCCTGCTGATTATTCGTTACACGCCGTTTGTGTTCCGATTTATGCGAGAAAAATATCACCGCTGGCAGGAACAGAAGAATAATGTGTTGCCTTTTGATGAACAGAGAGTTGCCAGGACGCCACCCCACAATGTCACCGTCGACACCATCCGTCTCGCCATGCGTAATCTCTACGGTCGTCGCTGGGGACGTAAAACCCGCATCCTGTTGATAACCGGTACACCCTCAGATGTTGAGCTGCTGACCCCTAAACTGACCGCTCAATTCTGGCAAGAAGATCGTGGCACTCTGCTTTTGTGGGGCGGTGATCTCAATACGCCAGCCGACAATATCTGGTTGACTGCACTACGCAAACTGCGCCGCCGCCCGGTGGATGGTCTGGTGTGGGTCACCTCGGCTTTCGACCAGTTGTCTGTTCCTGGTCTGGAACAGCCGTTGCCCGTGCCTTCTGAAAGCGCAATGGACTCTCTTTCTCATGCCATAAGCAGCCGCATGGAGGCGCTGGGCTGGAAGATTCCCCTGTATATCTGGTCATTGCATCCGCGAGCGGGTAAGCCTGAAGGACGTGTTGTGCAGGCTGCTGGCTGCCAACTGCCCGCCGGGTGTTGTACCGAAGGGTTAGCTAAACAATTGGCTATCCTGACGCCGGAACTGACTTTACAGGGGCTACAACAGACCTGCGGTGAGGTGAAACATAACTTTTTGCTGAGGCTTGCCGACCAGCTTATCCGTAAACCGGAGAGCGTGACCGCACCGCTGTCGGCGATGCTTAATCCATACCGTCCGCTGCCCCTGGCTGGGCTGGTGTTCAGTCAACCCTCTGCCAGCGGTGAACGTGCCGTGCCGCATCAATGGGGAATGGACAAATGCTGGGATGCTCTGCCTGAATCTGTTCGGATGCTTCCTGCCGCACTGCGTCCCGTCAGGCCGGGCATTCCATGGCAGAAGGTTATAGCGTCTGTTATTGCCCTGGTGATGGTGGGTTGGGGAGGCTGGATGGGCGTCTCCTGGAGGACTAATCGTGGTCAGATTAATACTGCAAATACCCAGGCAGCGATGGCTTCCCGACAAAACCAGCCACTGGAGCAACGCTTGTACGCACTGTTTGAGCTGCAAAAAACGTTGGCTCGTCTGCAGTATCGCTCTGAGCATGGTGTGCCCTGGTATGAAAAGGCGGGATTAAGTCAGAACAATGTGTTGCTGACGGCACTCTGGCCTCGTTATCAGGAAAGCGCACTGCCGCTGTTGCGGGATGCGGCGGCAGATCACCTACAAAAGCAGGTCAGCGCCTTTAATGCGCTGCCACCAGGTAGCCCGCTGCGGGAGCAAAGGGCAAAAAGCACCTGGGAACAGCTTAAGCTCTACCTGATGCTGGCGCGTCCTGAACATATGGACGCCGCCTGGTTCAGATCTGCTTTGCTGAACAACTGGCCGAAACGTCACGGTGTGAAAGACGGTGTCTGGCAAGGAATGGCTCCATCATTGTTGTCGTTCTATGCTGCGCAGTTGGTCACGCATCCTGAGTGGAAGATCCATGCTGATGAAAGCATGGTCAGCCAGGCTCGCTCGCTGTTGGTTCGGTTGATGGGGGTGCGTAACAGTGAGTCGAGCCTCTATCAGAAGATGCTTTCGCAGGTGGCGCACTTGTATGTCGATATGCGCCTGGAGGATATGACCGGTGATACCGATGCTGCCCGCCTGTTCAGTACTACCGAAATTGTGCCGGGGATGTTCACCCGTCAGGCATGGGAGCAGACGGTACAGCCTGCCATCGAGAAAGTAGTGAAGGCGCGGCGGGACGAGCTCGATTGGGTACTCACGGACAGCAAGCGTCAGGCGAATAAATCGGAAGAGACCGCCCCTGAGGCGCTGAAAAATCGCCTGACGGATCGCTATTTCGCAGACTTTGGCGGAGCCTGGCTGGAGTTCCTTAATAGCCTGAGCTGGAACCAGGCCGCTACGCTGTCGGACTCCATTGACCAGTTGACCCTGATGGCTGACGTGCGTCAGTCACCTCTGGTGGCGTTGATGAACACCCTGAACGTGCAGGGGCGCACCGGGCAGACCGGTGAAGCAATTTCAGATTCATTGGTGAAATCAGCCAAAAATCTGCTGGGCGATGCCAACAAGGATGCTATTGACCAGAGCGTAGGTGTACATGGACCGCTGGATGCAACATTCGGCCCGGTGCTGGAGTTGATGGACAAGAGCCGCACGGGGGCACAGGAGCAGAGTCTGCAGTCGTACCTGACTCGTGTGACGCAGGTACGCCTGCGCCTGCAACAAGTGACCAATGCCGCCGATCCCCAGGCGATGACCCAAACAATTGCTCAGACGGTATTCCAGGGCAAAGCTGTAGATCTTACCGAAACTCGTGACTATGGCAGCCTGATTGCCGCCGGGCTTGGTCAGGAGTGGAGTGGCTTTGGGCGCGCGGTGTTTGTAAATCCGATGGAGCAGGCCTGGCAGTTGGTTCTGACCCCTGCGGCGGACAGTCTTAATGCCCAGTGGCAGCAAGCGGTGGTTGCCGAGTGGAACTCCGCCTTTGGCGGGAGTTATCCGTTCAACAACGCCAGCAGCGATGTATCTTTGCCGCTGCTTGCCAAATACCTCAATGTTGATTCCGGTCGTATTTCGCAGTTTTTGCAGACACGCCTGAAAGGCGTACTGCACAAGAATGGGAATAATTGGGTGCCGGACAGTATCAATTCGCAAGGGCTGGCTTTTAACCCGGCGTTTCTCAACGCTATCAACACATTGAGCTATATCTCGGATGTTGCCTTTACCGAAGGTAATGCCGGGATGAAGTTCGAACTGCGCCCAGGCACTTCTGATGGCGTGATGCAAACCGACATGATTATCGACAGCCAAAAACTGACCTATGTGAATCAGATGCCGGCGTGGAGGAGCTTCACCTGGCCTGCGGACACAGAAGCGCCTGGCGTGAGCCTGAGCTGGATAAGTACCCAGGCTGGCACCCGTCAGTATGCGGATATTCCCGGAACGTGGGGCTGGATACGCCTGCTTGATAAGGCTGAGATCAGTGCTTATCCAGGCGTCGGCAGTAGCTACACACTGAGCTGGAAAGCTCAGGATGGACGCCTGCTCAATTATACCTTGCGTTCCGAGGCGGGAGAGGGGCCGCTGGCACTGTTGAAACTGCGTAACTTTCGTCTGCCGGGAACCATCTTCAACACGGTCAGAGTGGCAGCGTCAAACCAGCTTGCCAGCGCGACCAGTAATGCAGAGGCGGTTGACTGATGAGTACGCTGGATACTTTATTTAGAGCTTGCCAGACAGAGCAGGCGATACTGCTAGGCGCTACTGGTGAGCGTGTGGTGCAGTGGAACAACTGGTTGCTGCCGTTATCAGGGACATCATCTGTAGGGGAAGACCCGGGGTATGACGATGACTTCCAGCAAATGCGCGAGGAGGTCAATAAACTCTCCGGGGCAGATACCGAACTCATTTGCCGACTGGCGGAGAAGTTGCTCACCACCACCGCCAAAGATATCCGTGTGGCGACGTATTACTGCTGGGCCAGGCTGCATCGTGAAGGCGAGCAGGGGCTGGCAGAAGGTCTTGAGCTGCTGGCCGGTCTGATAGACCGCTTCGGCACGCAGCTGCATCCGCAGCGTGACCGCAGCCGTAAGGCAGCACTGGAGTGGCTGGCTGGTTCACGTATGACTGATTCCCTTTCACTGTATCCGGAAGTGGTCAGGGAAGATGCGTTGCGTACCACCGGTGCGCTGCTTCTGATAGCTCAGCTAACCGAAAACGAATCGGATGAAACCCGTCCTGAACTGAATGCGCTGTATGGCGCACTGGAAAACCGCCTGCAGAAAGCGGGTGGCGTGGATGCGGTTGTACCACAGAACGCCAGCGGCACCGAGATACCGTCCACGGCGAGCCACAGCGATGCTCCGGATATCGGGCGGATCACTTCCGGCCAGGATTTGCTGGCGCAGGCACGCACACTCAGTGAATACCTGCGAGAACAGCCCGACGGTTGGTTGTCAGCGCACCATCTTATGAAAAGTCTGCGTCACGACACCCTGCGGGCTATTCCGGCTCCGGATGCGCAGGGACGCACACGTATCGAGCCTCCCAGGGCTGACCAGCGAGCACTGCTCAAGCGCCTTTACCTGCAACAAAACTGGGCGGAAATGCTGGAAACGGCAGACAGCACTTTTTCCCGTGGTGCTAATCATTTGTGGCTGGATCTGCAGTGGTATATCCATCAGGCACTGACGAAGTCCGGTAAAGACACTCTGGCCGCCATCATTGCCGCTGACCTGAAAGGGCTACTGAAGCGGCTCTCCGGGCTGGAGACGCTAGCGTTCAGTGACGGAACGCCGTTTGCCGATGAAGTAACGCTGAACTGGCTCCAACAGAGTGTGCTGGATACGACGGGGGGATGGAGCAATGACACATCATCTGCCCCGCTAATAGCCAGTAATGATGACATTCTGGCGCTGGAACCTGAAGCCGTGGCACTGGCTGATAATGAAGGCCCGGAGGCTGCATTGGGATGGTTACAGACCCAGCCCGGCATAACGACAGTTCGCCAGAAGTGGCTGTTGCGCCTGTTGATGGGGCGCATTGCTGAACAGTACGGTAAAAATGATCTGGCGGTGCACCTGTTTGCTGAGTTGGGTGAGCGTGCCAGAGAAGTGGTTCTTAGCGACTGGGAACCTGAACTGTTGTTTGAAGTTCAGGCTCGCCATCTGAAACTCCTGCGGCTGAAAGCCGGTCGAAGTGAGGCAGACAAGGTTCGGCTCGGACCAGTCATGGAAAAATTGCTCGGCGGGCTGATTCAGCTCGATCCGGCGCGAGCCGCAGTGTTGTGTAGTTAGAGAATGTTATTAACTGGATAAAAATTTATTTATCAGGAGGATGAATCGGAATGGCTCATAAAAAAGAAGGAACATTACGGAGGTTAAATTTGGGTGAAATTTCACTGACTAGCGCAATATTTATGTCAATCACTCCATATAACAAAATATGAGTTCATTGCAGTAGTTGTCTTCCCTTTAATTTACAGAGCGAATAAAAATCTCTGGCTTATACATCTTTTATTGATATCTGTTTATTCATCCTTACGGGTTGTCCTGGTTCTGGAGATGGAATCATGCCAGAAGAGGAGGTTAAGGTTAGTTCATCTGATGGAATTGTCTGTTTTTGTGCTCTCAATACTGAAGGTTATCGATGGTCAGATATCGCTATTTATCCCAGAAATATGTCTGGCGGTCGGCGGAAATATATATTTTGAGCTGGCTTTAAGATATTGGGTGGGGAATATGTTCAGAAAAATATCTGCCGGATTTGAAATGTTAAATGAGAAGATAAAACCCATTTCTCTCACTCCCTCAAAGTGGTGAGATAGCATTCCCTTTTAGGGAAGAGGACATTCTTTTCTATATATTGAGCCATTCTTTTATGAAAGATCTAACACTACGCTATTTTGATGCGGAAATGCGCTACCTTCGTGAGACGGCGAAAGAGTTCGCACAAACTCATCCTGATCGGGCTGCGATGTTGGACATGGATAAAGCCGGTACACCGGACCCGTATGTCGAACGTCTGTTTGAAGGCTTTGCCTTTTCGATGGGGCGGCTGCGTGAAAAAATTGACGACGACCTGCCAGAGCTTACTGAAGGGCTGGTCAGTATGCTCTGGCCACACTATCTGCGCACTATTCCTTCACTTTCAGTCGTGGCACTCACCCCGGCGCTACACGCCATGAAAATGGCGGAAGTAGTGCCTGCAGGTCTTGAAGTGTATTCCCGACCAGTAGGACCGAAGAACACCGTTTGTCGTTACCGTACCACGCAGGATGTGATGCTCAATCCCCTCAGTGTTTCAGGCATCACTATGACCACCGAACCTGACGGTCGCTCGCTGCTACGGATACGCTTTGCCTGCAGCAGTCAGGCGGACTGGTCGAATGCTGATCTTAGTTGCCTGAGCCTGTATCTTGGGGCTGATGCTCCGGTCAGTAGCCAATTGCACCTGATGCTAACGAAACGCCAGGCGGCGTTGTATATGCGCCTGCCCGGTCAGACTGATCGTATCCGCCTTGACGGGTATTTCTCGCCGGGCGGGTTTGCCGAAGAAGACCGTCTGTGGCCGAAAGGCGATAGTGCTTTCAGCGGCTATCAGTTGCTGCTGGAATACTTTACCTTCCGGGATAAGTTTATGTTCGTCCATCTCAACGGCCTGGAGGGGATCACACCTCCTGCCGGGGCGGAGTATTTCGACATTGAAGTGGTGCTCAGTACACCGTGGCCGCCTGATCTGCCAGTCACCGATGATGCCATTCGCCTCCACTGCGTACCGGTGATTAACCTGTTTACCCTGGAGGCTGATCCGCTCATCATCACCGGACTTGAAAGTGAATATCTGCTGCGTCCTAAACGGCTGCAGGACGGGCATACCGAGATTTATGCTGTGGATTCGGTTACCGGTTCAAACCGAACCAATGACGCAGAGTATGTTCCGTTCAGCAGCTTCCGCCACAAAGGGGGGATGATGCGTCGCCATGCGCCTCCGCGCTATTACCATACGCGCGTTAAGCGCAGCGTGACCGGACTGTATGACACCTGGTTAATTCTTGGGGGGCATCAGTGGGAAGATGATCGACTTGTCGAGCGTGAAGTTGTGTCGCTGCAAATCACCGGCACGAACGGTCAACTGCCGCGCCGGGCGCTGCAGAGTACACTGCTTGACCGCTGTGAGCAGGTCGTGGATACGCAGCTTTCAGTGCGCAACCTCTGCAAGCCAACGCTGCCGGTTTACCCGCCCGCTGAAGACCGTTTCCACTGGCGAGTACTGAGCCACCTGGGATCAGGGTTCCTCAACATGATGAGTACCGCTGAAGTGCTGCGTGGAACGCTTGCGCTGTACAACTGGCAAGATGATGAACTGAACATCCGGCGTCTGGAGGCGATTCAGCATGTGGCTCATCATCGTCTGCAGCGGTTCGAACAGGGCTTCCTGTTACGAGGGCTGGATATTGAAGTGATGCTCGACAACAACGGGTTTACGGGCGAGGGCGATATTCATTTGTTTGGTGAGATGCTTAACCGTTTCTTTGCGCTCTATGCCGATATGAACCAATTTAACCAGCTTACCCTCATTATCCAGCCAGAAGGAAAATGCATCCGGTGGAAAGAGAACCACAGCCCGCGCCTGCCCGGTTAATTGCACAGTGGGGTGACCGGCTGTCGTATATGAATTTTTACCGCTTCTGCCAGTTGCTGGAGCAAAGCCAACCGGATCAACCGGTCACCGGTAGTACCTGGCAGGTACGACATGAACCGGTGCGCTTTCGCCCGCATCCGGGGATGGGGTTTCCGGCCTCTGAAATCAAAGGTGTGGAATTACCTGAGTATCCGCACTTACCCCCAACGGTACGCATCACATTTATGGGGCTTTACGGCGTGGAATCTCCATTGCCGACGCACTATATCGATGACATCACCCAACGCCGCGAAGGGTACGAAGCCACCAGCGATTTCCTCGATATCTTCAACCATCGGCTGATTGCCCAATACTACCGCATCTGGCGTAAATACTCGTACCCGGCCACTTTTAAAGAAGGCGGTAAGGACAAAATATCGCAGTATCTGCTGGGGTTGGCTGGGCTTGGGATTGACGGCTGCACCGACAGTATCGCCGCTCCCGCCTCACGCTTTCTGGCGCTGCTGCCGGTGATGTTGCTGCCGGGGCGTACTGCGGAAGGTATGGCCTCTCTGGTGCGTTTGTTGGCACCCAATACACAGGCGAAAATCTGGCATCACGACAAACACCGGGTGCCACTGAAAAAAACGCTGACCATGAGCGTGAGTAATCCCTCCACTCTGATAAATCGCCCAGTGATGGGCAACTATGCCACTGACGTTAACAGCCGGGTGTTGATGCGCCTTACCACGACGAACCCGGCTGAAGTGCAGGGCTGGTTACCCGGTAGTGAGCTTCATACAGATTTAATGGCTCTGCTGCATGTCTATCTTGGCTCACGCCTTGATGTCCGCCTGCAGTTGTGTGTCGACCGTAGCCTGCTACCGGATGCCACAATGAACAGCAAGCCTAAAGTCGGTGCAGTGCAATTAGGGCGTACAGCCGTAATGCGTCCACTGAGTGTGGCGGACACTGCTACATACAGTAAAACAATAACCATCAATCTTGGCCGCTATGAGCGGGTACAGGAAAATATTCACCGCAGGGAGACCGATGAAGATGGCGATTATCGCTGGTAAATTTCCCCTGGTTGCGCTGACTACGGGCATCACACTGATGCTGGCTGGGTGTGGCCTGACCCAGAGCATTACGGACGGCACTGTCGCCGTGACAAAATCGATTTTTTATAAACAGGTGAAAACCCTGCATCTGGATATTCGGGCACGCGAGGCGCTGAACCTCAATGCCAGTGAAGTGGCGCTGTCCATAGTGGTGCGCATTTACCAGCTCAAGGATCGCAAAACCTTCGACAGCACGGATTACCCTTCGCTGTTTAAGTCTGACAGTCAGGCTATTAAGGCTGATCTGGTGGCGGAGAAAGATATCCGCCTGCAGCCGGGTGGGGCAGTGATGGTTGATATGCCGATGGAGGAAAGTGCGCAGTATGTGGCGGTGGCGGGCATGTTTATGTCGCCGGATCAGGTGAGTAACAGCTGGCGGGTGGTGTTAAGCCGTGACGATCTTGACCCGGATAAAGCCCGAATCATTGAAGCAGGAAGCAACCAACTGACTCTGAAGGTGCTGAAAGATGAATGACACTCCCCATCCGTCATTGTATGAGATCCTGTTTGGGAATTTTACCGGAGGGCTGGATCTGCATCAGGTTAGCGAGCAGAACCAGACGATCCTCTCAGTGCTGGACAATATGCAGCGCATTCTTAACTGTCGTGCCGGTACGCTGGCGCATTTACCTGACTACGGTCTGCCGGATATGACCAAAATCCTTCAGGGGATGCCGGGTATGGCGCATGAACTTATGGGGGCATTATCTGCTGTACTGCTCAAATATGAGCCACGCCTGCAAAAAATAACCGTTGTTTTGCTGGAACAAGAGATTCCCGGTGAGCTGTGCTATGCCATTGATGCTGAACTTAAAGGTATTGGCCTGGTGCGTTATAGCACCGAATTTGTACCCGAAGGTCGAGTTCTGTTGAGGCATTTGAAGCAACAACAGTATCTCGACACGACAACTCGTATGTAATGTTTCTTCCTTAATTCGGCAACGCTCTGAATATGCCGCAGAAACGATAGTCTTCTATAACCGCAAGCACGTCAGATGGACAACAGGTCATGAATGACATTACCCCACGTAAAATCAAAACCGGCGGTGACCCGCGCACGCTACCGGATTATGCTGCCCTGCGCGATGAACTGAATAAGCTTACACATCCGGCGCGTCCGGATGTGAACTGGCATTATGTCGAGAAACTTTGTCTTTCACTGTTTGATCAAAATGGTGTAGAGCTGCAGACGGCAGCCTGGTATACGCTGGCTCGTACGCAACTGGCTGGATTATTCGGTCTCAATGAAGGTCTGGCAATACTGGAGGCTCTGATAAGTCATGAGTGGGGCGTGCTCTGGCCGCAGCCTGTTCACGTTCGAATGGAGATCCTGAGTAATCTGAGTCAGCGTTTGCAGCAACGTATACGCTCGCTGCCGCTGATATACAGCGACCTTGGTCAGTTGTATCGGGCAGAACAACTGCTTACCCGTCTGGGGGAAGTATTACAGCGTCTGGAGCTTAGGCATCTCAGCCAACTGGATACTTTGCGTGCCCTGATACACAACAACGCTGTCAGCCTGGAAAGCAGCGATGGTACAACCAGCACAGGGACGACAATTCAGTCTGGTATCGTGTCGCCTGCCACAGTAATAAATAGAACCGATATATCAATAGGTTCCCATGCTGAAAGCCTGTTTGAAGATCCCCGAAGGCCAGGCGGTACGGTGAAGTGGGTATATGTTACACAACCGAACGTAGAGGTACTTCCGTCAATACCCGCGCCAGTAAAAAGGTGGAAATCTTTTGTTGCTGGGATGTGTTCCATGCTGATGATAAGTGCAGCAATGGTATGGGGCTGGCAATATTTTCACCGGTCGGATCCATTACAAGCCCAGCTTACTGCCTCTTTAACTCCATTACCCGCAATACTCACGCCTGAACAACTGGATATATTGCGGCAGCAATCTCCCTTGCCACAAACTTTAATAACGCAAACACAGCAGCAGCTTGCACTTCTGGACAAGCTACCACCGGACTGGCTCATTACCCGAGGATGGCAGCTTGTCGAACAAGCCCGGGCGATTTGGCCGGAGCAGGCAAAACCTCTGATGCAACAGTGGCAGCAACAACTTAATGTTGCCGCATTGCCGACAGGAAACCTGAATGGCTGGCATCAGGGAATGATGACGCTACAGAAACTGAGTGAACGACTGAACGGACTGGATGAGCATAAAGGGAAATATATGACGGTCAGTGAACTGAAATCTGTGGTGTATTCCGCTATGCAGCTATTTAACCAATCCATACCGGCTGAAGAACAACTGCGGATACTGGCACAATCGCCGGTAGGGCAGCCACTCCCTCCTGCCGCAGGGGCTCAGGCAGAGATGCGCCTGAAACAACTTATCGCCAGGTATGCCGACATTAAACAGAATGCTTCGAAGTTAAAAGGTGTGAATGGTTATGAATGACTCAGCTTGTTATCGAAATGTCTGCTGCGGAGATTGCTGCACAATCAGGGAGAGTGCCAGAGAGTGCCCCGTATTTTTGCTTTTAAACCAGAATAATGAGCTCGCACGTTTTAAAGTGCAGTCGGTTCGATAATTTAGTTCGATTCCTTTTAAATATATCGTAATGACATCTGCGTTACACGTGTTGTATACTTAATATCCACAGAAACACAAGAGGACAACACCATGCCAGCCGCAAACAGTATGGCGATGAAACGCGAAACCCTGAATCTGCGCATCAGAGCCGCCGAGCGCGATCTTATCGATCGGGCGGCGAAAGCCAGAGGAAAAAACCGCACTGACTTTGTGCTGGAGGCCGCCCGCGCTGCCGCCGAGGAAGCGTTGATCGAACAGCGCATCATTATGGCCGATCCGCAGGCTTATCAGGAATTTCTGGCTCGTTTGGATCAAGCTCCAGCGCCTAATGCAGCACTGCGTAAAACCATGCAAACACCTGCGCCGTGGGAACAGAATAAATGATCTCCGCCCCTGAGCCTCTCCACGCCGTGCATGTGTTGACTTCATTTTGCTGCGGCGTGGATTCTATGGATAACTGGCTGAAACAGCGGGCGATGAAAAATCAGGTTACTGGTGCATCGCGTACCTTTGTTTGCTGTGACAACAATTCTAAGGTACTGGCATATTACTCGCTGGCGTCCAGCGCTGTGACGACAAATACAGCTCCCGGTCGCTTTCGCCGCAATATGCCTGATCCGATCCCTGTTGTAGTGTTGGGTCGTCTGGCGGTGGATCAGTCTCTACATGGGCAAGGCGTAGGTCGGGCGCTGATGCGGGATGCAGGACTACGGGTAATCCAGGTGGCGGAGACCATCGGCATTCGCGGGATGCTGGTTCACGCTCTGTCGTATGAAGCCCGGGAATTTTACTTGCGGGTGGGGTTTGAGCCGTCGCCGGTGGATCCGATGATGCTGATGGTGACGTTAGGGGATTTAGTTCATGCCTGATTAGTAATATCTGGAGCTAATAAGATGGTCGTTTCATGCCTAAAATTATCAATGATATTGTTGTCCGGCATGTCCGCTGTCTGAAGCCATAAGTTATCTTTAGTGGGTAATGTGAAATAAAATAAGAGCCAGACACAACTGTAAATAGACCCTTTTTAGTTCCAGGCATTTTTGAACTGCCGGCCAAATAATGGTGTTGTCGAGATTCCTCCTGCATCATATTGTTCAGTGATTCATGCGGGCGTTTACCGTTATATTCTGACAACCATTTTTCCGTGATTTTCCGCACTTCATTCCGTGTTCTGAACAGATAAAAATCGGACGGTATGTCCGTTTATAACGCTCAATGAAAGCGTTCTGTGTCGGCTTATCCAGCTGAATAAACTCCAGTTTTACTGCATGTTTCTCTGTCCATTCAGCCATTGTGATTCCACAAATATCCCTCTCGCCGCAGAAAAGTGTCGGAAAACTGTATCGTGGATATCGCTCTTCCATCGCCTGCAAGACGACAATAACGGGTTCGTCACGCGTGGTATCCGGACGATAATGATAAACCGTTCTGCTCAGGTTCAGACTCCAGCAGGCCTGACGAATACTGAGTCTGAACGACGTTATCAGATGAGTGAGCAGCTCACGCTTAAAGGCTGGTTTTAAAGTTTGTTTCGATAACGTCTTTCAGGCTCGGTTCTTCAGGTTCTGGTCGGCAATCATCTGTTTGAGACGGTGGTTTCCGGGCGCTGTTGGGTATGATTAATGTCATTGTGTGCAGGAAATTGCTGAGCCATGTCAGCATCACATCAACGCTGGAATCCATTGATGAAAGTGTTGATAGTCTGCGGGATATACTGGAAACAGAGTTGATGTAGTGGCCTGATGAATATGGCGTTGACACAATTTGATATTCGCAACGAAGAACTGTAAATATTACGGACGAAAAAAACAGACTTGCGTCAACAAGTCTGTTCTTCAAGAGATTTTCTTTCAACTACGGTAACAACGTTACATCGTGTTTTTACTGGCTAGCTTTCGTGTCCGTCAGGATTGCATCTTGCAAAACTGACCAACCGGCTTTGAATAGTGGTGCCCGGACTCGGAATCGAACCAAGGACACGGGGATTTTCAATCCCCTGCTCTACCGACTGAGCTATCCGGGCAACGGGGCGCATTAAACCTGATTCGCCTCGTCTCGTCAATCAAATTTCTTCAAATTACTGCAGACTGCACAATCTATCATCACTTTGCCGCTATTACACACATTTCAGGCAAACCAGGCGGTCCAGGCGGCGGAAAGAGGCATTGCCAGAAGCAGTGCTGGAAGCATGTTGACTACCGGGAACATTTTAATGCCACAGATGCGCAAACCGGTCGCCAGAAGCAATAAACCGCCTACGGCGCTAAAGTCCGCCATCATCGCCTGTGTCGTTAGCGGTAATATCAGCGCGGCTCCCCAGGCCAGTGTTAACTGGATGATGAGCAATGGAATGCTAATCACTGATACCGCAATCCCCAGAGAGCAGGCGAAGATCATCGCCGTAAAGAAATCAAGAAATGACTTGGCGATTAAAATACTCGGATCGCCGGTCATTCCTTCATTCATCGCGCCGAAGATCCCTGTACCGCTGGCACAAAACAGGACGATAATCGCAACAAAATTTTGAATAAATGATTCATGCGCTGGCTTCTTGTGCGAGTGGCGAAACAGATTTTGCGCTCTGGCAACCGCTGTATTGACTCCTTTCTCCAGCAAACACATTTCGCCGATTAGAGCGCCAAGTAGCGTTGCTAAAACCATCGCCGGAAGGTTGGCGCATTTCACCACCAGTAAAATACCAATCCCCAACGATGCCAGACCAAAAATCGATGTCATTGAGACGCGGATACGTTCCGGTAAACGTTGGCTAAGCAGTGCGCCGAGAATGCCACCCAGTAATACTGCACTCGCGTTGATAAAAGGGCCGATGACCACAAGAGTTCCTGTTAACTGTATTGTTTGATTTTTTTATTATGAACTTTTTGCCCCGTTTATAGCTTGCCTGGACGCAAAGTCCTGGCTTGCACGCTTTAGCGAAAGGTGCCATGATTGCGCGGATTTTCTCCTCTCTGTACGGAGTTTGCCTGATGCATGCCACCTCCTTACATTCTCTCGCTCCTCGCCGTTTTGCGCGAAAATATTCCCTTTCCATGTTACTGTTCATGCGGTGAAGTTAACGCACGCTCACTGCAGGACAACAGTAAAATCAGAGCGTTTCTGCTTTTACTGATGTCTGGCGGTCGGAGCTGGTGACCAGTTTGACCCCCATCTCATGGGGCAAGGTTTTTCACCTTGTCCGATATTCTTACCTCCCCGAAACGGGTTTTGCGTTTATGAAATCAATGAGTATTGCCGCCAGTAATGAACTGGTTTCCCGACTTTCTACCCATCGTCGCGTGGTGGCGCTGGAAGATACTGATTTTACGGACGTCGCGGCAGTCGTCATTACCGCTGCGGATAGTCGTAGTGGCATTCTTGCGTTACTTAAGCGAACCGGTTTTCATCTGCCGGTGTTTTTGTATTCTGACAATGCTGTTGAAGTGCCTGCGGGCGTTACGGCGATTATCAACGGTAACGAGCAGCAGTGGCTGGTGCTGGAGTCTGCTGCTTGCCAGTATGAAGAGAATTTGCTGCCACCGTTTTATGACACGCTGACGCAGTACGTTGAGATGGGCAATAGCACCTTTGCTTGCCCTGGGCATCAACATGGCGCGTTCTTTAAGAAGCATCCAGCTGGACGCCATTTTTACGATTTCTTCGGTGAGAACGTCTTTCGCGCCGATATGTGTAATGCCGACGTAAAATTGGGCGATCTGCTTATTCATGAAGGCTCGGCGAAGGATGCGCAGAAATTCGCAGCCAAAGTTTTTCATGCCGATAAAACCTATTTTGTTCTTAACGGTACTTCAGCAGCGAATAAGGTCGTGACTAATGCGTTGCTAACACGTGGCGATCTGGTGCTGTTCGACCGCAATAATCATAAGTCGAACCATCACGGCGCGTTGATTCAGGCCGGTGCGACGCCGGTGTATCTGGAGGCCGCGCGTAACCCGTTCGGTTTTATCGGCGGTATTGATGCGCGCTGTTTTAATGAAGATTATTTGCGCGAGCAAATTCGCGACGTTGCGCCAGAAAAAGCTGAGCAATCGCGCCCGTTTCGCCTGGCGATCATTCAGTTAGGAACCTATGACGGCACTGTCTATAACGCCCGTCAGGTGATCGATACCATTGGGCATCTGTGCGATTACATTCTGTTTGATTCCGCATGGGTCGGTTATGAACAGTTTATCCCGATGATGGCGGATAGCTCGCCGCTGCTGTTAGAACTTAACGAAAACGATCCGGGGATCTTTGTTACCCAGTCGGTGCATAAACAGCAGGCGGGATTCTCGCAGACGTCGCAGATCCATAAAAAAGATAACCATATTCGCGGGCAGGCGCGTTTTTGCCCACATAAGCGGTTGAATAATGCCTTTATGCTCCATGCTTCCACCAGTCCGTTCTATCCGCTATTTGCCGCGCTGGACGTCAATGCCAAAATCCATGAAGGGGAGAGTGGGCGTCGGCTATGGGCTGAGTGCGTTGAGATGGGGATTGAAGCGCGCAAGGCGATTCTTGCGCGCTGTAAGCTGTTCCGTCCGTTTATTCCGCCCGTTGTCGATGGCAAATTGTGGCAGGATTATCCGACGTCAGTGTTGGCCAGTGACCGCCGTTTCTTCAGCTTTGAGCCAGGAGCAAAGTGGCACGGCTTTGAGGGATATGCCGCAGACCAGTATTTTGTTGATCCGTGCAAGCTGTTACTGACCACGCCGGGAATCAATGCCGAAACCGGTGAATATAGCGATTTTGGCGTACCGGCGACGATTCTGGCGCATTATCTGCGTGAGAACGGCATTGTGCCGGAAAAATGCGATCTCAACTCCATTCTGTTCTTATTAACGCCGGCTGAAAGTCACGAGAAGCTGGCGCAACTGGTGTCGATGCTGGCGCAGTTTGAACAGCATATTGAGGATGATTCGCCGCTGGCTGAGGTGCTACCGAGTGTTTATAACAAATATCCGGTACGCTACCGCGACTACACTTTGCGCCAGTTGTGTCAGGAGATGCACGATTTGTATGTCAGCTTCGACGTCAAAGACCTGCAAAAAGCGATGTTCCGCCAGCAGAGTTTCCCGTCAGTGGTGATGAATCCGCAGGATGCGCATAGCGCCTATATTCGCGGTGAAGTGGAATTGGTGCGGATTCGTGATGCCGAAGGGCGAATTGCGGCAGAAGGGGCGTTGCCTTATCCACCTGGCGTGCTTTGCGTGGTGCCGGGGGAAGTCTGGGGGGGAGCGGTTCAGCGTTATTTCCTTGCGCTGGAAGAGGGCGTGAATTTGCTGCCGGGGTTTTCGCCGGAGCTACAAGGTGTCTATAGCGAAACCGATGCGGATGGCATGAAACGGTTGTACGGTTATGTGTTGAAGTGAGAATAAAAAACGGGTCACCTTCTGGCGACCCGTTTCTCTTTGCGTAATTAGTGGCTAACAGTCTGTGTGCCCGCAGGGACACGAACGTGTTTGTATTTAAACATCGCCATGAACGCGAAGGCCAGAACCACAGAGTAACCTGCGAAAATCAGCCATACGGTCTGCCAGTCGGTAATGCCGTTTTGGGTGTACATCTCAACCACTTTACCGCTCACAATACCGCCGAGGATACAGCCGAAGCCGTTGGTCATCATCAGGAACATCCCCTGCGCACTGGCACGAATTGCCGGGCTGACTTCTTTTTCGACAAACACTGAACCAGAGATGTTGAAGAAGTCGAATGCGCAGCCGTAGACAATCATTGACAGCACCAGCAGTACAGTACCGAACGGAGTCGGGTCGCCATAAGCAAACAGCGCAAAACGCAGGATCCACGCCACAATACTGATCATCATTACGTTCTTAATACCGTAGCGGCTTAAGAAGAACGGGATGGTCAGAATGAACAGAGTTTCAGAGATCTGCGAAATCGACATGATGATTGACGCATGTTGCACGATGAAGCTGCTGGCAAACATCGGGTCTTTGTCGAAGCTGTGCAGGAAGGTATTACCGAACATGTTGGTAATCTGCAGTTCCGCACCCAGCAACATAGAGAAGATGAAGAAAATCGCCATACGCTTGTTTTTAAACAACGCGAACGCATCAAGCCCCAGCAAAGTCGTCCAGCTCTGATTCGCTTGCTGTTTAGCAACCGGAATATGCGGCAGCGTAAAGGTAAACAGCACCAGAACGGCGGAGAGAGCTGCGCCAATATACAGCTGCATGTGGCTTAATTCGAAGCCAGACAGGCTCACCACCCACATCGCCATAATAAAGCCGATGGTGCCCCAGATACGGATTGGCGGGAAATCCGTCACAATATCCAGCCCGGCATTTTGCAGGCGATAGTAGGAGATTGTGTTGATTAACCCAAGCGTTGGCATATAAGCAAACGAGTTAATCAATATCACAAGGAACATCGCCTCCGGCGTGGTGACTTTCGCCGCCATGAAGAGAGTGATCGCACCAATAGTGTGACAAATGGCGTAAACCCATTTCGCACTTAACCATTTGTCGGCCACAATCCCCAGCAACGCAGGCATAAAGACAGCGGCGATACCCAGTGAACTATAAACTGCGCCGATAGAAGCACCGTCGAACTTCAGGGTAACAAACATATAGGAGCCGAGGGTCGTCAGCCAACTTCCCCACAGGCAGAACTGCAGAAAAGAGAGAATTTTCAGCTGCAGCTTAAGATTCATGTTAATTTCCTCACATCATGATGCGGATGAGTGTTTCAAAAAGCACATTTGACCGTGCAAGATGATGCGATTCTATCAACTTCACTGACTGTTTTTTTGTTACCCGTGGCAAATAATTGCAAATAATATCGTTTTGCAAAACATAATTGTGATGTAGATAACACTTTTGCCCCAGGACATCGTCAAGGGGCGATAAGTGCAATTATCGGCGACGGTAAGATTTTTGCGCCGTGTTCACTTTATAAAGATAGCGGCGAGATTCCGCAGAAGGATGGCGGGTCGTTAGCGTCTGATAAACATCGCCCGGGGTCATGGTATTAATAATATTAGCAGCTTGAATCTTATCGTTAGAGAAAACGCGTAACACGCTGCCTGCACCACCGTTATAAGCGGTGATGACGGCATAACGCCGCGACGTTGGGTTATCAATGCCGCCAAGATAAACATTGTTCAGCATCGCCAGATACGCAGTGCCGGTATCAATATTGCTGGCAGGATCAAACAAGAAACTGCGGCTCGGCGTGCCGGATTTCCCCTGCGAGCGGAACACATCTTTCCCGGCAGTATGTTGTACCACCTGCATTAATCCCAGCGCATCGGAACGGCTGACCGCATACGGGTTAAAGGAAGATTCGGTCTGCATAATCGCCAGAATCAGCGACTCATCAACGCCATATTTCCGTGACGCCTGGCGGACCATGCCGAGATATTTGTGCGCACGTTTATCAAGGTGGTTCGGCACCATGTTAATGGTGACGCTGTAGATGATACGCAGCCCGTTGCTGCGGCTTTTCAGACGGTTTTTCAGCAGATAATCCGCGAAGTTGCTTGCGCGACCTTCCCAGCGAATCGGCTGCCCGGTGTTGTCCACCACCTGACCGTAAAGAAAAGGTTCTTTCGAAATCGTAATATCATCAACGTCGGAATAGAGATCGACCGAACTCGGATCATCCCCCATCAGTAACGTTTTGATAATTGCCCGACGCAGATGTGCGGCAGGTTCTGTCCCGGCGATGGTTTCGATAGTGATCGTACCGTCATCAAAGTTGATGTGGCTGCGGGTCTGGTATTGATCGGTGTATTTCACGTAGTCCTTAGGACCGGCGATCACCACCTCTTTGAATCCCCAGATGTTCTCAATATTGTGGGCAAATTGCCCCATCAGAATATCAAAACCGTTGGTATCTTTGACCCAGGCTTCATTATAGGTATCGCCTTTTTTGGTCGTCGAGCAGGAGATGAGCAACGGCGCAATCAAAGCCAGCGCGAGATATTTTTTCATCATTCCGGGTGCGTGTTGTGTTTGTTTTTATGCAAGTTGCCGGAGGCGTACTCCGGCTCTGTTTTTATTTTTTATCTTCCGGCGTATAGCCCTCGATATGCACCTCTTTACCC
Organism: Escherichia sp. MOD1-EC6819; assembly: GCF_002965765.1. Classification (NCBI taxonomy): domain Bacteria; kingdom Pseudomonadati; phylum Pseudomonadota; class Gammaproteobacteria; order Enterobacterales; family Enterobacteriaceae; genus Escherichia; species Escherichia sp. MOD1-EC6819. The sequence goes on from NZ_PTRG01000008.1 coordinate 51,182, forward strand.
TCGAACAGGAAGTTGACCATCTCCTGCTCCAGCAGCTTGCGGTGCTCGGCATTCATCATGTTGAGTTTCTTTTCGTTAATCAGCATGGTTTGTTTGTGCTGCCACTGCGCCCAGGCTTCTTTGGAAATCTCGTTGTAGATGCGTTTTCCCAGTTCGCCGGGGTATAGCTGAAAATCCTGACCTTCTGCTTCACGCTGCAGGAAAGTACAAAAAATCGTTCTGCTCATAAATCATCCTCTTTATCGACTCACGCGCTAAACCGGCGCGCCAGTGCGTAACTGCTGTAACAAACGCTCCACGGGAGCCGCCAGACCAACTGACGGCGGTTGCGCTAAGTTATACCAGAGCGCATTGCCTTCATCCATGCAACCGGTGAATGACGACACGGGAAGCCACATAGGCACAATATCTAAATGGAAATGGCTGAAGGTATGCCGAAACGCGGTGAGTTGCGTCAGGTTATCAGCAGCAATCTGCCGTTGCGCCAGCCACTGCCGCAAACTTTCTTCGTCGGCAAACTGCGGGAAACAGTATAAACCGCCCCACAATCCGCTCGGCGGACGCTGCGCCAGAAATACTTCATCTTCGTGCTGTAACAGCAAAAAGTAGCCGGTGCGCTCCGGTAATGTCTGTTTCGGTTTTTTGCCCGGATAAAGCGACCAGCTATTGTTGGCGGCGGCAATACACCCGTTTTGTAGCGGGCAGAGCGAACACTTCGGCTTCGAGCGCGTACAAATCATCGCGCCTAAATCCATCATCGCCTGATTAAACCGCTCCACGCCGACGGCGGGCGTAACCTGCTCGCTTAAACTCCACAGTTTATTTTCGACCTCTTTTTTCCCTGGCCAGCCGCTTACAGCATAGCAGCGAGCCAGCACGCGTTTGACGTTACCGTCGAGAATCGGAAAGTGCTTACCCAGAGAAAGCGAGAGTATTGCGCCTGCGGTGGAGCGTCCGACGCCCGGCAGCGCGGCGACTTCCTCAAAGGTTTCCGGGAATTTACCGTCGTGTAAGGTGGCAACTTGCTGTGCCGCTTTATGCAGATTGCGCGCGCGGGCGTAATAGCCAAGCCCGGTCCACAAGTGGAGAACTTCGTCCAGCGGCGCGTTGGCGAGATCGGTCACCGTCGGGAAGCGCGACATAAAGCGTTCAAAATAGGGGATAACGGTCGCAACCTGGGTTTGTTGCAACATCACTTCTGAGAGCCATACTTTGTAGGGCGTCTTGTCAATTTGCCAGGGCAGAGTTTTTCGCCCGTATTTATCGTACCAGTCCAGAACCAGGGCTGAAAATTGCGACGCTTGCATGGTCACCGAATTCATTGTTGTTGGGGGCAAGATTGCAGCACAGCGACGGCAGGGTGTAAACCGGAACTTTCCGCAGCCACGGCCTTATCATGCTTGCATCCGGCAACTAACTTTGGATAATGCCCGTTTTCAGAACACTTTCACAAGCGACTAAATCTTTATGAAAAACGACGTCATCTCACCGGAATTTGATGAAAACGGCCGCCCATTGCGCCGTATCCGTAGTTTTGTGCGCCGCCAGGGGCGACTGACCAAAGGCCAGGAACATGCGCTGGAAAACTACTGGCCGGTGATGGGCGTTGAGTTCAGCGAAGATATGCTGGATTTCCCTGCGCTTTTTGGCCGTGAAGCGCCAGTGACGCTTGAGATTGGTTTCGGCATGGGCGCTTCGCTGGTGGCAATGGCTAAAGAGCGCCCGGAGCAGGACTTCCTCGGCATTGAAGTGCATTCGCCGGGCGTTGGCGCTTGTCTGGCTTCCGCGCATGAAGAAGGGTTAGATAACCTGCGTGTGATGTGCCATGACGCAGTCGAAGTGCTGCATAAAATGATTCCTGACAATTCATTGAGCATGGTTCAGCTCTTTTTCCCTGACCCGTGGCACAAAGCGCGCCATAATAAACGCCGTATCGTTCAGGTGCCGTTTGCTGAGCTGGTAAAAAGCAAACTGAAACTGGGGGGCGTATTCCATATGGCGACTGACTGGGAACCTTATGCGGAACATATGCTTGAAGTGATGTCTTCCATTGACGGTTATAAAAACCTGTCAGAGAGCAACGATTACGTACCGCGCCCGGCATCACGTCCGGTGACGAAATTTGAACAACGTGGTCATCGTCTTGGTCACGGAGTATGGGACTTAATGTTCGAGAGGGTGAAATAATGGCAAAGAACCGTAGCCGTCGTCTGCGTAAAAAAATGCACATCGACGAATTCCAGGAATTAGGATTTTCGGTGGCATGGCGATTCCCGGAAGGTACATCGGAAGAACAAATTGATAAAACCGTTGATGACTTTATTAACGAGGTTATCGAACCGAACAAACTGGCCTTTGACGGCAGCGGCTATCTGGCCTGGGAAGGTCTGATCTGTATGCAGGAAATCGGCAAATGCACTGAAGAACATCAGGCGATTGTGCGTAAGTGGCTGGAAGAGCGCAAACTGGATGAGGTACGCACCAGCGAACTTTTCGACGTTTGGTGGGACTAAGAAAACATACGGGCGATGACAAATGCAAAACTGCCTGATGCGCTACGCTTATCAGGTCTACAAAGATGCACGATCGAGTAGGCCGGATAAGGCGTTTACGCCGCATCCGGCATGGACAACGCGCACTTTGTTATCAATCTGGGCCAGCAAATGCTGGCCTGATTTGTTCTTGAGGGAAGATTATGATGCGCAAAATGCTGCTGGCGGCAGCACTTTCAGTGACGGCAATGACCGCTCACGCCGACTACCAGTGCAGCGTCACGCCGCGTGACGATGTGATTGTCAGCCCGCAAACCGTGCAGGTGAAGGGCGAAAACGGCAATCTGGTGATCACGCCAGACGGCAACGTGATGTATAACGGTAAGCAATATTCCCTGAATGCCGCCCAGCGCGAGCAGGCGAAGGATTATCAGGCTGAACTACGTAGCACCCTGCCGTGGATTGATGAAGGCGCGAAAAGCCGCGTCGAGAAAGCTCGCGTCGCGCTGGATAAAATTATCGTTCAGGAGATGGGCGAAAGCAGCAAAATGCGCAGCCGTCTGACCAAACTGGATGCGCAATTAAAAGAGCAGATGAACCGCATTATCGAAACGCGCAGTGATGGCCTGACGTTCCACTATAAAGCTATCGATCAGGTTCGCGCCGAAGGCCAGCAGTTAGTGAATCAGGCAATGGGCGGTATTTTGCAGGACAGCATTAATGAAATGGGCGCGAAAGCGGTGCTGAAAAGCGGCGGTAACCCATTACAGAACGTGCTGGGAAGCCTGGGGGGGCTGCAATCCTCAATCCAAACCGAATGGAAAAAGCAGGAAAAAGATTTCCAGCAGTTTGGCAAAGATGTCTGTAGCCGTGTCGTGACACTGGAAGACAGCCGCAAAGCCCTGGTCGGGAATTTGAAATAATCCTCTATTCTAAGACGGCATAATACTTTTTTATGCCGTTTAATTCTTCGTTTTGTTACCTGCCTCTAACTTTATAGATCTCCAAAATTCATTCACGTTGTAAATTGTTTAACGTCAAATTTCCCATACAAAGCTAAGGGATAATACGTAGCGTTCACGTAACTGGAGGAATGAAATGGAGTTTTTCAAAAAGACGGCACTTGCCGCACTGGTTATGGGTTTTAGTAGTGCAGCATTAGCATTACCGAATATCACCATTTTAGCGACCGGCGGGACGATTGCCGGTGGTGGTGACTCCGCAACCAAATCTAACTACACAGCGGGTAAAGTTGGCGTAGAAAATCTGGTCAATGCGGTGCCGCAACTGAAGGACATTGCGAACGTTAAAGGCGAGCAGGTAGTTAACATTGGCTCCCAGGACATGAATGATAATGTCTGGCTGACACTGGCGAAAAAAATTAACACCGACTGCGATAAAACCGACGGCTTCGTTATTACCCACGGCACCGACACGATGGAAGAAACCGCTTACTTCCTCGACCTGACGGTGAAATGTGACAAGCCAGTGGTGATGGTAGGCGCAATGCGCCCGTCCACTTCCATGAGCGCAGACGGTCCATTCAATCTGTATAACGCGGTAGTGACCGCAGCCGATAAAGCCTCCGCCAACCGTGGTGTGCTGGTGGTGATGAACGACACCGTGCTTGATGGTCGTGACGTCACCAAAACTAATACCACCGATGTAGCAACCTTCAAGTCTGTTAACTACGGTCCGTTGGGTTACATTCACAACGGTAAGATTGAATACCAGCGTACCCCGGCACGTAAGCACACCAGCGACACGCCGTTCGATGTCTCTAAGCTAAATGAACTGCCGAAAGTCGGCATCGTTTATAACTACGCCAACGCATCCGATCTTCCGGCAAAAGCACTGGTAGATGCAGGCTACGACGGTATCGTTAGCGCCGGTGTGGGTAACGGCAATCTGTATAAAACCGTGTTCGACACCCTGGCGACCGCTGCGAAAAACGGCACTGCGGTAGTACGTTCTTCCCGCGTACCGACGGGCGCAACCACTCAGGATGCCGAAGTGGATGACGCAAAATACGGTTTCGTCGCTTCTGGCACGCTGAACCCGCAAAAAGCGCGCGTTCTGCTGCAACTGGCACTGACGCAAACCAAAGATCCACAGCAGATCCAGCAGATTTTCAATCAGTACTAATCGCCTCGCCCCGGTATCGTGCCGGGGCTTTTTCACTTCAGACTCACGTCCATTGCCAATTGTTATTACCCTGATGATAATCACTGGAATAAATTATTCCTCGCGAGGGTTTTCTGGTGAAAAAGCAATGGATTGTAGGCACGGCGCTGTTTGTGTTGATGTCTGGTAATGGCTGGGCCGATGGCGAACCGCCAACTGAAAATGTCTTAAAAGATCAATTCAACAAGCAGTATCACGGTATTCTCAAGCTTGATGCCATCAGTTTAAAAAACCTTGATGCGAAAGGTAATCAGGCCACCTGGTCAGCGGAAGGCGATGTTTCTTCCAGTGATGATCTCTATACCTGGGTTGGTCAACTGGCAGACTACCAACTACTGGAGCAGACCTGGACGAAAGATAAGCCCGTAAAATTTTCGGCGATGTTAACCAGTAAAGGAACACCTGCGTCTGGCTGGACGGTGAGCTTTTACTCTTTTCAGGCAGCAGCCAGCGATCGTGGACGGGTGGTCGACGATATCAAAACGAATAATAAATATCTGATCGTGAATAGCGAAGATTTCAATTATCGCTTTAGTCAGCTTGAGTCAGCGTTGAATACCCAGAAGAACTCGATTCCTGCGCTGGAAAAGGAAGTGAAAGAGCTTGATAAGCAAATGGCGGCGGCGCAGAAAGCAGCAGATGCATATTGGGGAAAAGATGCAAACGGCAAGCAAATGACCCGCGAAGACGCCTTTAAAAAAATTCACCAACAGCGTGATGAGTTTAATAAACAGAATGATAGCGAGGCGTTCGCGGTTAAATATGACAAAGAGGTTTATCAACCGGCGATTGCGGCATGTCATAAACAAAGCGAAGAGTGTTATGAAGTGCCGATTCAGCAGAAACGGGATTTCGATATCAACGAACAGCGGCGACAGACCTTTCTGCAATCACAAAAACTTAGCCGTAAATTGCAGGATGACTGGATAACGCTCGAGAAAGGGCAATATCCGTTAACGATGAAAGTTTCAGAAATAAACAGTAAAAAAGTCGCGATATTAATGAAGATTGACGATATCAATCAGGCGAGCGATCGCTGGAAAAAAGATACCGAACAATTACGACGTAATGGGGTGATTAAGTAATTATTGCGATGACGTATGACCTGTAGCCGGATGCTGCGTTCACGCCGCATCCGGCTACAAGTTTACTCCGCCAGAAAAAGCTCCAGCAGCGAATTTAAAAACAACTTCCCATGTTCCGTTATCTGCCAGTAATCTGCACACTCAGTGAGATAACCCTGAGCGATAGCCTCGTCTAACTGTTGGCGAATCACCTCTTCAGAAAGACCTGTGTACTGGCTAAACTCCACGCGCGGTGCGGCTTCCAGCAAACGGAAGCGATTCATAAAGAACTCGAATGGCTTATCTGCGGTTTCAACATCGCGCTGGCTTTCCAGATACCTTCCCTGCATAAAACCACGCGGATGACGCGTTTTGGTGGTACGCAGAATGCGCCCGTTCGGGAAGCTCACTTTGCCGTGTGCACCGCAGCCGATGCCGATGTAGTCACCAAATCGCCAGTAGTTAAGATTGTGCTGGCACTGATAACCCGGTTTGGCGTAAGCGGAAGTTTCATATTGCTGATAACCCGCTGCGGTTAATAACTGATGCCCCTGTTCGAAAATATCCCACAGCGCGTCGTCGTCCGGCAGTACCGGCGGTCGTGAACCAAACAGCGTATTAGGTTCGATGGTCAGTTGATACCAGGAAAGATGCGGCGGATTCAGTTCAATAGCCTGGCGCAGATCGCCAAGCGCCTCTTCCAGCGATTGATCCGGTAGCCCATGCATTAAATCAAGGTTAAAGCTACGCAGCCCCAGCTCGCTTGCCAGTTTTGCAGCACGCTTCGCTTCTTGCGGGCCATGAATACGTCCCAGCCGTTTCAGCTTTTCTTCGCTAAAGCTCTGTACACCAATGGAAATGCGGTTCACGCCAGCACGCTGGTAATCAACAAAGCGATCGGCTTCTACCGTACCGGGGTTCGCTTCCATGGTAATTTCTGCATCCGCTGCCAGCGGCAAACGCGCACGCACGCCGTCCAGCAGCGTTTGCATCGCCGGGCCGGAAAGCAGGCTCGGCGTACCACCGCCAATAAAGATTGTCTTTACTTCACGGTTCTGTGCGTAAGCGACATCGTTGTCCAGATCGTTAAGCAGATGCTGAACATAATCGTCGTGCGGCACTTGCCCTTTCAACGCGTGAGAGTTGAAATCGCAGTACGGGCATTTCTGCACGCACCACGGGATGTGAATGTAGAGACTCAGCGGCGGTAATTTAACCATTACGTAAAGCGTCCAGCAGCAGTTTCAACGCCTGACCACGATGGGAAATGGCGCTTTTCTCTTCGCGAGTCAGTTCGGCAGCGGTTTTGCCTTCGGAAGGCACGAAGAAAATCGGATCATAACCAAAGCCACCAGTACCGGAAGGTTCACGGGTAATCACACCCGGCCAGCTGCCGTGGCACACCAGCGGAGTGGGATCTTCCGCGTGACGCAGATACACCAGCACACAGTGGAAGCGAGCCTGACGTTGGTCGTCCGGTACGTCTTTCAGTGTTTCCAGCAGTTTTTGCAGATTCTTTTGATCGGTCGCGTCTTCACCGGAATAACGCGCGGAGTAAATCCCTGGCGCGCCACCCAGCGCATCTACCGCCAGACCGGAGTCGTCGGCAATCGCCGGTAAACCGGTCGCTTTTGCCGCGTGGCGCGCTTTCAGAATCGCGTTTTCGATAAAGGTCAGGCCGGTTTCTTCGGCGGAATCAACGCCAAGCTCCGTTTGAGCCACGATATCAAGACCGAAGTCGCTAAGCAGCGACGCCAGCTCACGCACTTTACCGGCATTGCCGGTTGCGAGGACAACTTTTTGCATAGGATACCTAATTAATTAACGCCGCGATTTCTGGCGGGATTTGTTGCGGATTAATGATTTTAATTTGTTTGTGGCGGCCAAGTTCGCCTTTTTCAATCACCACCTGGCTTTTGGCTACCCGGAATTGCTTACCGAGAAATTTCACCAGATGGCTGTTGGCCTGGCCGTCAACCGGCGGCGCGGTAATGGCGACTTTTACCTCGTCGCCATGTAAACCGACAATAGAATCACGGCTGGCTTTTGGCTGAATATAAAGCCGCAAAACCAGACCGTCATCGTTAACTGTTACGGCACTCATAACGCCATCCACAGCCCCGGCAGCAGCATGTTTCCTGTCGCCTGTAATACTTCTGCGACACCCATATTGATGACATACAGCAGCAGAACGAGGATCATCGGCGAGAAATCAATCCCACCCATTGCCGGCAGCAGGCGGCGAATTGGACGCAGCAGCGGATCGGCAAGCTGAATCAGCACGTATTCAATCGGGCTACGACCCTGGCTTACCCAGCTCATAATCGCCATCACCAGCAGGACCCAGAAAATCAGCAGGCCGATGGTTTTCAGCAGAATCAGTAAACCAGCAATCCAGATGATTGGCAGGAAGGTCACCACTTTAAACAGCACAATGGCTTTGATGAAACTGAGAATATAGGCAACCAGCAGCGAGGCGCTGTCAATGGGTCCCATTGCCGGAATAACGCGGCGCAGTGGCCCGATAATTGGCTGTGTCACTTTCACCACAAACTGTGAGAAAGGGTTATAAAAATCACAATGAGCCCACTGCATCCAGATGCGTAATAACAGCACCATGGTATACAGCTCAATGACCGTTGAAAGCAGGAAAGTCAACGTATTCATGGCGTTCCTTTAATTCCTTATTTTTTAGAGTAATCACGCGCACCAAAGATGGCTGTGCCGATGCGAACCATTGTGCTACCTGCCGCAATGGCGGCTTCCATATCGTCCGACATCCCCAGAGAGAGCGTATCGACATGCGGGTAGCGCGTTTTCAGTCCGGCAAATGCTACAGCCATTTGGCGTGCAACTTCAAACTGCCTTACATATTCTGACTCAGGCGCAGGGATTGCCATCAGCCCGCGCAGGCGTAGACGCGGTAGTTCAGCGACCGCAGCCGCCAGTTCGTCCAGTTCTGCCAGTTGAATCCCGGACTTACTGTTTTCATCACTAATATTAATTTGAATCAGTACGTTAAGAGGGGGGAGTTCTGCCGGTCGCTGGTCGTTCAGGCGGGTAGCGATACGCAAACGGTCGATGGTATGACACCAGTCGAAATGCTCTGCCACCAGGCGGCTTTTGTTGGACTGTAGCGGACCAATAAAATGCCATTCTAATCCTGTTACGCCCAGTTCCTGAAAGTGGCGAATTTTATCTACCCCTTCCTGAACGTAGTTTTCACCAAATTGACGCTGCCCGGCGTCGATGGCTTCTGCGATGGCGCTCGCAGGTTTTGTTTTACTGACTGCAAGCAGCGTAATTTCTTCTGGAGAACGGCCGCAACGCGTTGCAGCCGCTGAGATTTTGTCCCGGACCTGTGCCAGGTTATGCGCAATATCGTTCATTTTCCGAGGATCTTAGTATGAATATGGAAGAAATTGTGGCCCTTAGTGTAAAGCATAACGTCTCGGATCTACACCTGTGCAGCGCCTGGCCCGCACGATGGCGCATTCGCGGCAGAATGGAAGCTGCACCGTTTGACGCGCCGGACGTGGAAGATCTACTGCGGGAGTGGCTGGATGACGAGCAGAGGGCGATATTGCTTGAAAATGGTCAGCTTGATTTTGCCGTATCGCTGGCGGAAAACCAGCGGTTGCGCGGCAGTGCGTTCGCGCAACGGCAAGGTATTTCTCTGGCATTACGGTTGTTACCTTCGCACTGCCCGCAGCTCGAACAGCTTGGTGCGCCACCGGTATTGCCGGAATTACTCAAGAGCGAGAATGGCCTGATTCTGGTGACGGGAGCGACGGGGAGTGGCAAATCTACCACGCTGGCGGCGATGGTTGGCTATCTCAATCAACATGTCGATGCGCATATTCTGACGCTGGAAGATCCTGTTGAATATCTCTATGCCAGCCAGCGATGTTTGATCCAGCAGCGAGAAATCGGTTTGCACTGTATGACGTTCGCATCGGGATTGCGTGCCGCATTGCGGGAAGATCCCGATGTGATATTGCTCGGAGAGCTGCGTGACAGCGAGACAATACGTCTGGCGCTGACGGCGGCAGAAACCGGGCATCTGGTGCTGGCGACTTTACATACGCGCGGTGCGGCGCAGGCCGTTGAGCGGCTGGTGGATTCATTTCCGGCGCAGGAAAAAGATCCCGTGCGTAATCAACTGGCGGGGAGTTTACGGGCGGTGTTGTCACAAAAGCTGGAAGTGGATAAGCAGGAGGGGCGCGTGGCGCTGTTTGAATTATTGATTAACACGCCAGCGGTGGGGAATTTGATTCGCGAAGGGAAAACCCACCAGTTACCACACGTTATTCAAACCGGGCAACAAGTGGGGATGTTAACTTTTCAGCAGAGTTATCAGCAGCGGGTGGGGGAAGGGCGTTTGTGAGGCGAAATTGGTTGATTAGCTTCGTAAATATGCCTGATTCGCTACGCTTATCAGGCATACAAACGCAGCATCCGGCAATGAACGTCTGATGCGACGCTAACGCGTCTTATCAGACCTACAGCCGTTGCCACATGTAGGCTGGATAAGGCGTTTACGCCGCATCCGGCAAGATGACGGTAATGACAATTCGCCAGGCTTATAAATCGCCTTAATAACCCTGCTCGAAATAACTTTCGAGAATGATAACCGCAGAGGCAGAGTCGACTTTACCTTTGTTGAGTGCCCGGTAACCACCTTGTTCAAAAAGCCCGGAACGCGCTTCTACGGTGCTAAGACGCTCGTCATGTAGCTTTACTTCAATACCGAAACGACCATGAATACGGTTGGCGAATTTACGCGCCCTGGCGGTTAATGGCTGTTCGGTGCCGTCCATATTCAGCGGCAAACCGACGATGATTTCGTCCGGCTGCCATTCTTTCAGTAAACGTTCGATGATGTTCCAGTCCGGCGTACCGTCCTGAGCTTTAATTGCAGGCAAAGGGCGAGCGGTGCCGGTAATACGTTGACCTACCGCCACACCAATGCTTTTAGTGCCGAAATCAAAGGCGAGTAAGGTTCCGCTCATCAGGCGTGCCCCGCCACACCAGGCATAGTGAGAATATCAACACCAATCAGTCTTGCCGCATCGCGCCAGCGGTCGGCAATCGGCGTTTTGAACAGAATATTCAGATCTGCCGGGGCGGTTAGCCAGGCGTTGTCGAGAATCTCTTGTTCCAGCTGGCCTTTATCCCAGGAGGCGTAACCCAACGCCACCAATACGTCAGACGGTTGTTTATCGGTGCCGAGCGTTTCAAGTACATCGCGGGAGGTGGTCATCACCGTGTTGTCTGAAATGCGAATACTGGAAGCAAAATTTGATGGTGGAGTATGCAAAATAAACCCGCGATCTTCAGCTAGCGGGCCACCGAGCATAACCGGTTTGTCCAGACGGATTGATTCATCACGCGGCTCCGGCGTGATCTTCAGCTTTTCCAGAATCCCTTCAATTTTGAGATTTTCCAGTGGCTTATTAATGATAATCCCCATTGCGCCATTGGTATTATGTTCGCAAATGTAGACCACGGAACGACGGAAAATCGGATCCTGGAGAGCAGGCATGGCAATAAGAAAGTGATGCTGTAAATTCATTGTCAGAGGTTCTGTTTCCTGGTTCAAAAAAGCAACAGCGCCCAGTATGCGTGGAAAGAAGGGCGCTGTCACTCAGAGTCTCAACGAGATCCCTCTCGTTAAACTGGGTTATTGCTGCTGTAAACGTGCTTCTATGGCATCCATTAACATTCCGGTGATCGAGACCGGAAACTCTGCTTCAATCTCACGAATACAGGTTGGACTGGTGACGTTAATTTCAGTCAGACGGTCGCCGATAATATCCAGGCCAACAAAAATCAGCCCTTTTTCTTTCAGCGTCGGCCCAACCTGGCGGGCGATTTTCCAGTCACTTTCAGTTAGCGGACGAGGTTCGCCACGACCACCGGCAGCCAGATTGCCACGGGTTTCGCCACCCTGCGGAATACGTGCCAGACAGTACGGCACCGGCTCGCCATCGACGACCAGCACGCGCTTGTCGCCATCTTTAATGGCAGGCAGATAATTCTGCGCCATGCAGTAGCGCGTGCCGTGTTCAGTCAGGGTTTCGGCTATTACGCCGAGGTTCGGATCGCCTTCTTTCACCCGGAAAATAGACGCACCGCCCATACCGTCCAGCGGCTTAAGGATGATGTCGGTGTGTTTTTCCCAGAACGCTTTTAACTGTGCTTTATTGCGCGTGACCAGCGTTTCTGGTGTTAAGTCAGAGAACCAGGCGGTAAACAGTTTTTCGTTACAGTCGCGCAGGCTCTGCGGCTTGTTAACGATCAGCGTACCTTTCTCTTCGGCACGTTCCAGAATGTAAGTGGCGTAGATAAACTCGGTATCAAACGGCGGATCTTTACGCATCAGGATCACGTCGAGATCGGCCAGTGGCAGATCTTGCTCCCCCGTAAACTCGTACCATTTATCGTAGTTTTGTTCAACGCTCAGAGTACGCGTATGAGCACGGGCTTCACCGTTAATCAAATAGAGATCGGCCATCTCCATATAGTGAAGTTCGTAACCACGACGTTGTGCTTCCAGCAACATAGCGAAGCTGGAATCTTTCTTGATGTTGATGTTTGCGATGGGGTCCATCACGATGCCGAGCTTGATCATTATTCTTCTCCGTTAGCCCAAATCGCCAAATCGTACTTGTAGCGCGGTAATGGCGGTGAGCGCAGTTGTCTCTGTACGCAAAACGCGAGGTCCCAACAGGATATCAGTAAATTGATAGCGGGCAGTCATGGCAATTTCATCTGCCGATAAACCGCCTTCCGGGCCAATCAGCAGGCGGACGCGTTCAACCGGTAACGGCAACGTATTGATGCTGTTACTGGCGCGCGGGTGAAGATTCAGTTTCAGCCCTTCATCCTGCTCTGCACACCAGGCTTCCAGATCCATCGCTGGACGGATTTCCGGCACCCGGTTACGACCACACTGCTCACAGGCAGCAATTGCAATCTTCTGCCACTGCTGGAGCTTCTTGTTCAGACGTTCGCTATCCAGTTTAACGCCGCAGCGTTCAGAAAAAAGTGGCGTAATGAGGCTTACTCCAAGTTCGATCGATTTCTGGATAGTAAATTCCATTTTTTCACCGCGCGACATCACCTGACCGAGATGAATATGCAACGGGGATTCACGATCGTCGAGCTGACCTTCCAGCACTTTTACTTCGACACTTTTTTTGCTGGCGCTGGTAATTTCTGCGTCAAAGACCTGGTTGCTGCCGTCAAACAACTGCAACGCCTGTCCAGGTCCCATACGCAGTACACGTCCGATATGGTTGGCGGCATCTTCGCAAAGCGCGATGTGAGAGTTGCTGATAAGTGGTTCTGGATGATAAATGCGGGGGATACGCATGGTTAAAAATCCGCGTCGTCTCCCCACGCGGTTGTCCGCGTGGGGTAGGGGTTAACAAAAAGAATCCCGCTAGTGTAGGTTAGCTCTTTCGCGCCTGGCAAGCGCGTTGCACATACGGGTTATGATTGCCTTGCATCTTCGCAATACGTTCGTCGCGCTCGCACTCCCAGTCGGTCACCGGATACATCTTGTTCCAGGCGTTAAAAAGCTGCGTTTGTTGGCGTGAGAGTGTCAGGTTGTACTGGTCACGCATGTAGAAATAAGTTCGTGCAATGATGCCTCGCGTATGAGCGGGTGGTTCAGCCACTTTTTCTTTGAAATCCACCTTCATGGCACACTGCCCGTACTGCCCTTCGCCGCCGTTCCACTGACTATACATAAAATTGCCGCGATCGCCGTTCACTTCGCCTATTGCGGGCTGAAGGTTATGCATATCGCTTTCCATTTTGCGATAAACCGGATCTTTGGCGCAGTTTTTACGTCCACCGTCTTGCCAGCACTGACGCTGGTGACCGAACTGCCAGGCAGGAACCACATGTTCCCACTCTACGCGGCTGGCGCGGTTTTCATTTTTGCGCACCTGGTATCCGCACGACTCCAGATCCACGATGCCTTTTTTACCCTGCCAGTTGATTTTACATCCGCAGTAAAATGTTCCCGGCACATCAGCGTAGACTTTTACCGCTGCTGTTTTCGCCTGGGAAAAACTATTGATGCTTTCGGCCAATGCAGGGCCGGAAAATGCTGCGCTCAGTACCACCGCAGCCACAGACAAATTACGGTACATCACTTACTCCGTGTTAAAACGAGCGAGCAACGTAGCGAAAGTTGTTTTGGTATGCAATCAGCCAGATCAGTAAAATTCCTGATAGTTCTACTGGTTATTGGGCAACCAGTTGTTCACCGCAGTGAACGCAGCGATAGACGGCCTCTCCACGCACCACGCGGTTATGGCGGCGCACGGTAAGCTGATGCTCCTGGCATTTACAGCGGTAAGGGAAGGTGTTGCGGCGCACGGATTGTAGCTCAAACTGATGCGTGCGGCGGGCGGGAACGCCCAGCACGCTTTCCATCATCCACTTCCATTCTTTGCCGTGCGGCGCCACGCGACCGAAGTGTTTCCAGACCAACAGATGCGCCAGTTCGTGCGGCACCACTTCTTCTATAAAAGCCTCGCTGTTTTCCATCAGCAGCACCGGATTGAGGCGAATTTCATAGCTGTCCAGCCATGCTGTTCCGGCGGATGTACCACGCTGGGTGTACGAAATTTTTGGCTCCGGGTAATTACGCCCCAGCTTCAGGTTGGCCTGGGCGAGTTTTTCCCGCAGGCGACGCATAACGGCCTGTTGGATGGCGATAGGGAGACGGGAAGTTTTCATAGCGGCTGAGGATAAAGCGAAGAAAAGATGACTGCAAGAGGCGGCTTCCTCCGCGACGGGAGGAAGCCTGAGGAGATTAATCGTGAGCGCCGATTTCGCGCAGTTTACGACCTTTCATCAGATTACGTTCAATATGTTCCAGCGAAACGTGTTTGGTTTCCGGCACCAGCCACAGCGTCAGCAGGATAAACAGCACGTTCAGAGCCGCATACACCCAGAAGGTGTTGGCGTTGCCCAGCGTGTTGAGCATGGTCAGGAACGTTGCGCCGACGATCATGTTGGCAATCCAGTTGGTGGCGGTGGAGCAGGTGATGCCAAAATCGCGGCCTTTCAGCGGCTGAATTTCGGAGCACAGTACCCAAATCAGCGGACCGGCGCTCATCGCAAAACCGACAATAAACATCAGCAACATGGCGATAGCGAAATACTGCGCCGACGGTGAGTGAATACCGATATGCATCATTGTACCCAGCACGCCCATGCCCGCAGCCATGACGAGGAAACCCAGCGTCAGCGTTGGTTTACGTCCCCAGCGGTCAACAAGGCCGATAGCGATAAAGGTGGCGAGTACGTTGGTCAGGCCGACAATCACTGTCCCCCACATTTGCTCTGTGGTGTTGGTATAACCCGCCAGTTCGAAGATTTTCGGCGCGTAATACATGATGACGTTCATCCCGGTGAATTGCTGCATTACCTGCAACAGTACGCCAAGGAACACCGCGCGGCGGAAGTTGCTGTTCTCTTTAAACAGCGCCCAGCCACTCTGTTTAACCTGCAAACTTTCACGGATTTCATCCAGTTCGCGTTTCGCTTCCGCGCTGGTGTCACGCAGGCGTAGCAGCACGCGTTCGGCATCAACAAAACGGCGTTTGGCGGCAAACCAACGTGGGCTGTCTGGCAGGAAGAAGACACCAATCAGCAGCAAAATTGCCGGGATGATAATCACACCCAGCATCCAGCGCCATGCGCCGGTGTAGCTGAAGGCGGTATCAGAAAGATAAGCACCGAGGATGCCGATGGTAATCATCAGCTGATACATCGAAATCATACTGCCGCGAATTTTTTCCGGTGCAATTTCAGAGAGGTAAAGCGGCGCGGTATAAGAGGCAACACCCACCGCCAGCCCCAGCAGAACGCGGGAAAGAATCAGCACTTCAACGTTCGGCGCAGCCGCAGAAAACAGCGAACCGGCAACAAACAGGATTGCGCCGATCATCAGGCTCTTTTTGCGCCCGAGTTTAAAAGAGAGCCAGCCACTGCCTACCGCACCGACTGCCGCACCAAACATCATGGAGCTTACGACCCATTCTTGCGTGTGCGAGGTTATCTGGAATTCATCTGCAATAAACGGCAATGCGCCAGCAATTACACCGATATCCAGGCCAAAGAGTAATCCCGCCAGAGCGGCAAGGAAGCAGACAAAAAACGTCATTGCCTTGTTTGACCGCCCCTGTTTTTTAGCGTCAGGCATGATGCCCTCCAATATGTTATTTTTTATTGTGAATTAAGATAGGTGAGAACGACGTAAAAAGATGTGAGGCAAATCACATCAGTGTAATCGCTTACACTAACATTTATAGTAATTATAATTTAAGTGCATGAAAATAATTGAGTTATATCATCATAGATTAAACGCAGTTATCTGCAATTAAGACTTTACTGAAAAGAAATGTAACAGCTGTGAAAACTGAATAATATAGTGAAAATAGTATAAATATTTTGTTGGTGTGGTGGGTGTAATCGGTTTCAGTAGTGGTGATAATTTGCGGGTAAACGTGTTCAGCAACGGAATGTTGCTATCGTGTAGGCGGCTTTTTGCCGGATGCGGCGTGAACGGCTTATCCAGTCTACATGTAGCGATGGTTGCAGGCCTGATAAGCGTAGCGCATCAGGCATTTCTCTAGAAAAGAAAAGGCCAGCGCGAGGCTGGCCTTTGAAAACTGGTGTTGAAATATTATTTCAGACCGGCAGCATCGCGCAGCAGTTGCGCTTTGTCGGTTTTTTCCCATGGGAAATGTTCGCGACCAAAGTGACCGTATGCCGCAGTCTCTTTGTAGATCGGGTGCAGCAGATCCAGCATCTGAATCAGACCGTATGGACGCAGGTCGAAGAACTCGCGTACCAGCAGGGTCAGCTGTTCAGAAGGTACTTTCTCAGTACCGAAAGTTTCGACCATGATGGAGGTCGGTTCTGCCACGCCGATCGCGTAGGAAACCTGAATTTCACAACGGTCGGCCAGACCTGCAGCAACGATGTTTTTCGCTACATAACGTGCCGCGTAGGCTGCGGAGCGGTCCACTTTTGATGGATCTTTACCAGAGAACGCACCGCCACCGTGGCGAGCCATGCCGCCGTAGGTATCAACGATGATTTTACGACCAGTCAGACCGCAGTCACCCATCGGGCCGCCGATAACAAAACGTCCGGTCGGGTTGATGAAGAATTTGGTTGCGGAAGTCAGCCATTCAGCGGGCAGAATCGGCTTGATGATCTCTTCCATCACCGCTTCTTGCAGGGATTTCTGGTCGATCTCTTCAGAATGCTGGGTGGAAAGCACTACAGCATCGATGCCGACGATTTTGCCGTCGTCATACTGGAAAGTCACCTGGCTTTTCGCGTCCGGGCGCAGCCACGGCAGAGTGCCGTTTTTACGCACTTCAGCCTGACGCTGTACCAAACGGTGTGCATAGGTGATTGGTGCTGGCATCAGCACGTCGGTTTCATTGGTTGCGTAACCAAACATCAGACCCTGGTCACCCGCGCCCTGTTCCAGCGGATCGGCACGGTCAACGCCCTGGTTGATGTCAGGAGATTGTTTGCCGATGGCGCTCAGAACCGCACAGGAGTTAGCGTCAAAGCCCATGTCGGAATGCACATAGCCAATTTCACGAACGGTGTTACGGGTGATCTCTTCGATGTCTACCCAGGCGCTGGTGGTGATTTCACCGCCAACTAAGACCATGCCGGTTTTTACGTAGGTTTCGCAAGCAACGCGTGCTTTCGGATCCTGTTCGAGGATCGCATCTAAAACAGCATCAGAGATTTGGTCAGCAATTTTGTCAGGATGCCCTTCAGAGACGGACTCGGACGTAAAAAGGTGTTTTGCCATATTTAATATCACCAAAAGAGAATTTAGTTAGCTCAAACTGTTGTGTGGCTTTTCTGTGGTAGCGGATCCTACCACGACTCTGCAGATTAAAAACACTGGCAGTCTGAGTGTTAATCAGTATGGATGGATTAACATCTGGACGGCTATTTTAGGTCACTTCTTCACCCAATTTCCACTTTTTTTTGAATCGTGTCTCATTCTGCTAAAAACGTAGCTGGAAATTTTTCCTGACAATGCTGGCATTCTGCGCATTTATCTTTTGCAATTTTCTGCCATTGTGGGGTATAAAACGCGGCGCGCGGCTTAAATAAAAAGCACACGACGTTTCTTTCGTGTTGCCACTTCCAGCCGGGTTGAAATCAGTGTTTTAGCTTGTTGGTTCGTCTTCGCAGGCGGCCGTGGAGGTGATACGAAATAATGAATCGTTGTCTGCTGCTTAATCTGTCGCACCGTTCTGGTGTAGATTCGTTCCCCGCATTCTGCATCTCTGCATTGCATACCTGCCGATGTTATACCCATCTCGGCGCTTCTCAGGATTCAAGAGCTGGCAACAGTTACTGAAGACTGAACAAGGGCGCTCTTGTAAAAAAACAAGAGTTTTCTCGTGGTTTCGCCGAACTGTCACACTTACGTTCGGTTATGTGTTTAATAATGTTATGAAAAAGAAACCGGTTGCGCAGTCGGAGCGTCAGCATACGCTGCTGGAAAATCCGTGTGCTTATGGGTTGTTATCGCAGTTTCAGGCTGCGATAGTGGTTAACTGTTTTACACTTAATAAAATAATTTGAGGTTCGCTATGTCTGACGACATGTCTATGAGTTTGCCTTCGTCAGCGGGCGAACACGGTGTACTACGCTCCATGCAGGAGGTTGCAATGAGCTCCCAGGAAGCCAGCAAGATGCTGCGTACTTACAATATTGCCTGGTGGGGCAATAACTACTATGACGTTAACGAGCTGGGTCACATCAGCGTGTGCCCGGACCCGGACGTCCCGGAAGCTCGCGTCGATCTCGCGCAGTTGGTGAAAACCCGCGAAGCGCAAGGGCAGCGCCTGCCAGCACTGTTCTGCTTCCCGCAGATCCTCCAGCACCGTTTGCGTTCCATTAACGCCGCGTTTAAACGTGCGCGGGAATCCTACGGTTATAACGGTGACTACTTCCTCGTTTATCCGATTAAAGTTAACCAGCATCGTCGCGTGATTGAATCCCTGATTCATTCAGGTGAGCCGTTGGGACTGGAAGCAGGTTCAAAAGCCGAGTTGATGGCGGTGCTGGCTCATGCAGGCATGACCCGTAGCGTTATCGTCTGTAACGGTTATAAAGACCGCGAATATATCCGCCTGGCGCTGATTGGCGAGAAAATGGGCCATAAGGTCTATCTGGTTATTGAGAAAATGTCAGAAATCGCCATTGTGCTGGATGAAGCTGAACGCCTGAACGTTGTTCCGCGTCTGGGTGTGCGCGCGCGTCTGGCCTCACAAGGTTCTGGCAAATGGCAGTCTTCCGGCGGGGAAAAATCGAAGTTCGGTCTGGCGGCAACCCAGGTACTGCAACTGGTTGAAACGCTGCGTGAAGCCGGACGTCTCGACAGCCTGCAACTGCTGCACTTCCACCTCGGTTCGCAGATGGCGAATATTCGCGATATCGCGACAGGCGTTCGTGAATCCGCGCGTTTCTATGTGGAACTGCACAAGCTGGGCGTCAATATTCAGTGCTTCGACGTCGGCGGCGGCCTGGGCGTGGATTATGAAGGCACCCGTTCGCAGTCCGATTGTTCGGTGAACTATGGCCTCAATGAATACGCCAACAATATCATTTGGGCGATTGGCGATGCTTGTGAAGAAAACGGCCTGCCGCATCCGACGGTGATCACCGAATCGGGTCGTGCGGTGACTGCGCATCACACCGTGCTGGTGTCTAATATCATCGGCGTGGAACGTAATGAATACACGGTGCCGACCGCGCCCGCAGAAGATGCGCCGCGCGCACTGCAAAGCATGTGGGAAACCTGGCAGGAAATGCACGAACCGGGGACTCGCCGTTCTCTGCGTGAGTGGCTGCATGACAGCCAGATGGATCTACACGATATTCATATCGGCTACTCTTCCGGCACCTTTAGCCTGCAAGAACGCGCATGGGCTGAGCAGCTTTATTTGAGCATGTGCCATGAAGTGCAGAAGCAACTGGATCCGCAAAACCGTGCTCATCGTCCGATTATCGATGAATTGCAGGAACGTATGGCGGACAAAATGTACGTCAACTTCTCGCTGTTCCAGTCAATGCCGGACGCATGGGGGATCGACCAGTTGTTCCCGGTTCTGCCGCTGGAAGGGCTGGATCAAGTGCCGGAACGTCGCGCTGTGCTGCTGGATATCACCTGTGACTCTGACGGTGCTATCGACCACTATATTGATGGTGACGGTATTGCCACGACAATGCCAATGCCGGAGTACGATCCAGAGAATCCGCCGATGCTCGGTTTCTTTATGGTCGGTGCCTATCAGGAGATCCTCGGCAACATGCACAACCTGTTCGGTGATACCGAAGCGGTTGATGTGTTCGTCTTCCCTGACGGCAGCGTAGAAGTGGAGCTGTCTGATGAAGGCGATACCGTTGCGGACATGTTGCAATATGTACAGCTCGATCCGAAAACGCTGTTAACCCAGTTCCGTGATCAAGTGAAGAAAACCGATCTGGATGCTGAGCTGCAACAACAGTTCCTGGAAGAGTTCGAGGCAGGGTTGTACGGATATACCTATCTTGAAGATGAATAATTAAGATTATTCCGCTGGCGGGTCGATTTATTTACGTAAATCGGCCCGCTTTCTTTTTATATATTCTTAAAAATAATTTGGCTGCTTTTATTATTAAATAATCCCCCTACAATCGCTGTATTAATTAAATAGAGGGAACGGTAATGAAAAAATGGAAAGTACGTAGCGCGTTGGTGGCATTAGTCGTGTTGTTGGCTGGTTGCTCAAGTAATGCGCAGTATAATAGCAGTGCATCGGGCAATGTCGGCACCGCCTGGGGTGGAGATGTGCACTCAACGGTTCAGGGCGTATCTGCTGAACGCGCCTGGCGCGATCCGGCAGAGATGATCGTTATTAATTATTCGACAAATATTCCTTCCGGCTACGACCGTGTTTATAGTTTTCGTATTAACGAACTGGAATATGCTATTCGTGATGCTAATTTTAATTCTCTACCTATTACGCGAGTTTATGATTCATCAAATAATGAACCGCGATATATTGTTCATGCCAGAGTGGGGATGAATTATCAATTATATGTCCGTAACTACAGCCGGAACACCAATTACGAGATCGTTGCTACGGTTGATGGCCTGGATGTTCTGAATGGTAAACAAGGTTCGTTGAATAACAATGGCTATATTGTGAACGCTGGTGATTCGTTAGCGATTAAAGGATTCCGCAAAGATAAACATACCGAAGCGGCTTTTCAGTTCGCCAATGTTGCAGATTCCTACGCCGCCAATTCGGCGCAAGGCGATGTGCGTAATACCGGGGTGATCGGCTTTGCCGCCTTTGAATTGCAAGGCCCGGCGAAAAACGCGCTGCCGCCGTGCTCTGGACAAGCCTTTCCGGCAGACAACAATGGCTATGCGCCGCCACCGTGTCGTAAATAGCAACCTCGCTTGATGCCTCGCCCATTTAAGGCGATAATTAGCGCAAACTTGTGTTTCGCAAATCCAACCCTTCCTCGTCGGGCCTAACGACGCGGAAGGGTTTTTTTATATCGACTTTGTAATAGGAGTCCATCCATGAGCACCTTAGGGCATCAATACGATAACTCACTGGTTTCCAACGCCTTTGGTTTTTTACGCCTGCCGATGAACTTCCAGCCGTATGACAGCGATGCTGACTGGGTGATTACCGGCGTACCGTTCGATATGGCCACTTCTGGTCGTGCGGGTGGTCGTCACGGTCCGGCGGCTATCCGTCAGGTATCAACTAACCTGGCCTGGGAACACAACCGTTTCCCGTGGAATTTCGACATGCGCGAGCGCCTGAACGTCGTGGACTGCGGCGATCTGGTATATGCCTTCGGCGATGCTCGTGAGATGAGCGAGAAATTGCAGGCGCACGCCGAGAAACTGCTGGCTGCCGGTAAGCGTATGCTCTCCTTCGGTGGTGACCACTTTGTTACGCTGCCGCTGCTGCGCGCCCATGCAAAGCATTTCGGCAAAATGGCGCTGGTGCACTTTGACGCCCACACCGATACCTATGCGAACGGTTGTGAATTTGACCACGGCACGATGTTCTATACCGCGCCAAAAGAAGGTCTGATTGACCCGAATCATTCCGTGCAGATTGGTATTCGTACCGAGTTTGATAAAGACAACGGCTTTACCGTGCTGGACGCCTGCCAGGTGAACGATCGCAGCGTGGATGATGTTATCGCCCAGGTGAAACAGATTGTGGGTGATATGCCGGTTTATCTGACTTTTGATATCGACTGTCTTGATCCGGCATTCGCGCCAGGAACCGGTACGCCAGTGATTGGCGGCCTGACCTCCGATCGCGCCATTAAACTGGTACGCGGCCTGAAAGATCTCAACATTGTTGGGATGGACGTTGTGGAAGTGGCTCCGGCATACGATCAGTCGGAAATCACCGCTCTGGCAGCAGCGACGCTGGCGCTGGAGATGCTGTATATTCAGGCGGCGAAAAAGGGCGAGTAAGCGCCGGATAAGATGCGCACGGTGTAACAAATGTGCCATTAATGTCGGATGCGGCGTAAACGCCTTATCCGACCTACGTTCGGCACCCGTAGGCCGGATAAGATGCGTCAGCATCGCATCCGGCAATGCGCGCGGGGTGACAAATGTGCCATTCGTGTCAGATGCGGCGTGAACGCCTTATCTGACCTACGTTCGGTACTACCGGACCTTACTTAATCCCATCCGCGCTCATACGATCGCGAATATGCTGGGCGCGTTCGGCGGATGCCGGATGGTCGTCAAACATTGAGCTTTGGCGACCTTCTTCCAGTTTCGCCAGTTTTTCAAAGCTGGTGGCGAGACCTGCCGGGCTGATGCCGCGTTGGCGCAACAAATCGTAGGAATAATCATCCGCTTCCGCTTCCTGGCGTTGAGAGAATTGCGAATTGACTAGCTTTTCGCCCAGGTCACCAAGTTGTGATTGCGATAAACTGCCGACAATCCCGCCCGCAGAGGCCGCAGCTACTCGCACGGCGTTTGTACCAAGTGCCACCTGCATCCCTTTCTTCACATGGCCTAACGCCACGTGCCCCATTTCGTGACCGATCACCGCTTCAACTTCGTTATCCGTCATCATATCCATTAACCCGCTATAGACGCGGATACAGCCGTTGGCCATTGCAAAGGCGTTTACATCTTTCGCCATATACACTTTGTAATTCACCGGCTGACCGTTGATATTGTTGCCTAGCGCGTTGGCTATGGTGGTCAGACGCTTAGCATATTCACTATTGGCTGGCGCAATCGTCGCCTTGCTGTCCATCTCCTGACATGCCTGATCGCTCAGGGCTTTCACCTGGGCGTCACTCAAACTGTAAGCCTGAAAAGCTTCCGCTCCTGATGAGAGCAGTCCACTGGAGTCCATATTCTGGCAACCGGTCAGTACCGTTGCCACGCTCATTGCTACCAATAAGGCGCGAATTTTCATGTTTTCTCTTCCGCACAAGGTCAGGATTATTCTAAAAATGCGCCGTTTGCAGGTGAATCGACGCTCAGTCTCAGTATAAGGAAAAGCGCAGCGGACGGGCGAGCAGATTGCGCAACATGCGAGCATGATCCAGAGATTTCTGAAGCGGCAAAAGGATGTTCCATGTACATGACGCGCGGCTTGCGGTAAATTGTTGGCAAATTTTCCGGCGTAGCCCAAAACGCGCTGTCGTCAAGTCGTTAAGGGCGTGCCCTTCATCATCCGATCTGGAGTCAAAATGTCCTCACGTAAAGAGCTTGCCAATGCTATTCGTGCGCTGAGCATGGACGCAGTACAGAAAGCCAAATCCGGTCACCCGGGCGCCCCGATGGGTATGGCTGACATTGCCGAAGTCCTGTGGCGTGATTTCCTGAAACACAACCCGCAGAATCCGTCCTGGGCTGACCGTGACCGCTTTGTGCTGTCCAACGGCCACGGCTCCATGCTGATTTACAGCCTGCTGCACCTCACTGGTTACGATCTGCCGATGGAAGAACTGAAAAACTTCCGTCAGCTGCACTCCAAAACTCCGGGCCACCCGGAAGTGGGCTACACCGCAGGTGTAGAAACCACCACTGGTCCGCTGGGGCAGGGTATTGCGAACGCAGTCGGTATGGCGATTGCAGAAAAAACGCTGGCGGCGCAGTTTAACCGTCCGGGTCACGACATTGTCGACCACTACACCTACGCCTTCATGGGCGATGGCTGCATGATGGAAGGCATTTCCCACGAAGTTTGCTCTCTGGCGGGCACGCTGAAGCTGGGCAAACTGATTGCGTTCTACGATGACAACGGGATTTCTATCGATGGTCACGTTGAAGGTTGGTTCACCGACGATACCGCAATGCGTTTCGAAGCCTACGGCTGGCACGTTATTCGTGATATCGACGGTCATGACGCGGCATCTATCAAACGCGCAGTAGAAGAAGCGCGTGCAGTGACTGACAAACCGTCCCTGCTGATGTGCAAAACTATCATCGGTTTCGGTTCGCCGAACAAAGCCGGTACGCACGACTCCCACGGTGCGCCGCTGGGTGACGCTGAAATTGCCCTGACCCGCGAGCAACTGGGCTGGAAATATGCACCGTTCGAAATCCCGTCTGAAATCTATGCTCAGTGGGATGCGAAAGAAGCAGGCCAGGCGAAAGAATCCGCATGGAACGAGAAATTCGCTGCTTATGCGAAAGCTTATCCGCAGGAAGCCGCTGAATTTACCCGTCGTATGAAAGGCGAAATGCCGTCTGACTTCGACGCGAAAGCGAAAGAGTTTATCGCGAAGTTGCAGGCTAATCCGGCGAAAATCGCCAGCCGTAAAGCGTCTCAGAATGCCATCGAAGCGTTCGGTCCGCTGTTGCCGGAATTCCTCGGCGGCTCCGCTGACCTGGCTCCGTCTAACCTGACCCTGTGGTCTGGTTCTAAAGCAATCAACGAAGATGCTGCCGGTAACTACATCCACTACGGTGTTCGCGAGTTCGGTATGACCGCGATTGCTAACGGTATCTCCCTGCATGGCGGCTTCCTGCCGTACACCTCCACCTTCCTGATGTTCGTAGAATACGCACGTAATGCGGTACGTATGGCTGCGCTGATGAAACAGCGTCAGGTGATGGTTTACACCCACGACTCCATCGGTCTGGGCGAAGATGGCCCAACTCACCAGCCGGTTGAGCAGGTTGCTTCTCTGCGCGTGACCCCGAACATGTCTACATGGCGTCCGTGTGACCAGGTTGAATCCGCTGTAGCGTGGAAATACGGCGTTGAGCGTCAGGACGGCCCGACCGCCCTGATCCTCTCCCGTCAGAACCTGGCGCAGCAGGAACGTACTGAAGAGCAGCTGGCAAACATCGCGCGCGGTGGTTATGTGCTGAAAGACTGTGCCGGTCAGCCGGAACTGATCTTTATTGCTACTGGTTCTGAAGTTGAGCTGGCTGTTGCCGCTTACGAAAAACTGACTGCCGAAGGCGTGAAAGCGCGCGTGGTTTCCATGCCGTCTACCGACGCATTCGACAAGCAGGACGCTGCTTACCGTGAGTCTGTACTGCCGAAAGCGGTTACTGCACGCGTTGCAGTAGAAGCGGGTATTGCTGACTACTGGTACAAGTATGTTGGTCTGAACGGTGCTATCGTCGGCATGACCACCTTCGGTGAATCTGCACCGGCAGAGCAACTGTTTGAAGAGTTCGGCTTCACCGTTGAAAACGTGGTAGCGAAAGCAAAAGAACTGCTGTAATCGGTAAGATGCTTTGTGAGAAGGGTCGCGAAAGCAGCCCTTCATATTGTTGGCAAAGTGCGTGTTGTTCATACCGGATGCGGCGTGAACGCCTTATTCGGCCTACAAAATCATGCAAATTCAATAAATTGCAGGGACTGTGTAGGCCTGATAAGCGTAGCGCATCAGGCAGTTTAGCCTTTGCCATCAGTCTCAAGAGCCGCAAACGCGGCTCTTTTTACTTGGTCGAGATAAACGGAACGGTACTGCCGGGGTTCATGGTATCGGGTAATTTGCCATCCCAACGCTCAGCAGTGGTAAGGGCACAAGACCGGGATTGTCCCGCAGAGCTTCACCCCGCAGGCGAATAGTTTCGGCTTCAGCCGCACTTCTTACGCAATAGTCTCCGCTTTCATTCGATCTTCAATCGACTTCTCATAAGCGTCAGAAATTGAGCAAAGCAAGGAATATGCCCCCCTGATGTGAGAATAACAGTCAACCTCGAACAATTAAGAATCTATAAAGAAGGGGCTGTAAGATTTAATTTTATCTGTTTTCGGACTTTCAAGCTATAAATGGTGAACATGATCACAAACACAACAATCATAAATTTGTCTTATTTGCAATCCAACTCACAAACAGAAAGTTGACTTTATAATTGTTAATCGCAACTTATTGTTATTTATGGTTTGTTTACTTTTCCTCTTCTGGTGGTTCGCCTTTTTAGCCCAATTGCTTTCAATTTTTTGCGCGCGTATTTTATTTTCACCGACAGTCGGTACTCTAAAAATAGGGATAATTTATGCGGCTTATTGATTATTTTCCAGAATCATCAATCTCAGTGATACATGCAGCTAAAGACTGGCAGGAGGCTATTGATTTTTCGATGGCATCATTATTAACAAAAAATTATATCAACGAGAATTACATTCAGGCTATTAAAGATTCCACCATTAACAACGGATCTTATTATATTCTCGCAGCAGGCGTAGCAATGCCTCATGCGCGACCAGAATGTGGGGCGCTCAAAACCGGAATGTCTTTGACGTTACTTAAACAAGGTGTTTATTTCCCTGGGAATGACGAACCGATTAAATTACTCATCGGGCTTTCTGCTGCCGATGCCGATTCGCACATTGGCGCTATTCAGGCGTTAAGTGAATTACTGTGCGAAGAAGAAATACTTGAACAACTCTTAACAGCATCATCAGAAAAACAATTAGCGGACATTATCAGCCGCGAATAATAACTCTCTCCTCTACAGGATAATATTATGGAAAACAAGTCTGCTCGTGCAAAGGTTCAGGCTTTTGGGGGCTTTTTGACCGCTATGGTCATTCCCAATATCGGTGCTTTTATTGCCTGGGGTTTTATTACTGCATTATTTATTCCTACCGGCTGGCTGCCTAACGAACATTTCGCCAAAATTGTCGGCCCAATGATTACCTATTTATTACCGGTGATGATTGGTTCTACCGGTGGTCACCTGGTCGGCGGTAAACGCGGTGCGGTGATGGGGGGAATAGGGACGATTGGCGTAATTGTGGGTGCTGAAATCCCCATGTTCCTGGGTTCGATGATTATGGGACCGCTTGGCGGCCTGATGATTAAATATATCGATAAGGCACTGGAAAAACGCATCCCCGCTGGTTTTGAGATGGTTATCAATAACTTCTCATTAGGTATCGCCGGGATGGCTCTCTGCCTGCTAGGTTTTGAAGTTATCGGTCCAGCGGTGTTAATTGCCAATACTTTCGTCAAAGAGTGTATTGAGGCGCTGGTTCATGCGGGATATCTGCCTCTGCTGTCTGTTATCAATGAACCCGCGAAAGTGCTTTTCCTCAATAACGCGATAGATCAGGGCGTCTATTACCCGTTGGGGATGCAACAGGCTTCGGTTAACGGCAAATCCATCTTCTTTATG
Organism: Escherichia sp. MOD1-EC6819; assembly: GCF_002965765.1. Lineage (NCBI taxonomy): Bacteria > Pseudomonadati > Pseudomonadota > Gammaproteobacteria > Enterobacterales > Enterobacteriaceae > Escherichia > Escherichia sp. MOD1-EC6819. Next base: position 78,631 of record NZ_PTRG01000008.1, read on the forward strand.
GTGGCGTCGAATCCGGGGCCAGGGTTGGGGTTGCTGCTGGCGTTTACCTTGTTTGGTAAAGGGATGAGTAAACGTTCTGCGCCCGGGGCGATGATTATTCACTTTCTTGGCGGCATCCACGAACTGTATTTCCCGTATGTGTTGATGAAGCCGCTGACCATTATCGCCATGATTGCGGGCGGTATGTCTGGCACCTGGATGTTTAATTTGCTGGACGGTGGTCTGGTGGCAGGCCCAAGTCCGGGGTCTATCTTTGCCTACCTGGCACTGACGCCGAAAGGTTCGTTCCTGGCGACAATCGCCGGTGTTACACTCGGTACTCTGGTGTCCTTTGCCATCACTTCCCTGATACTGAAGATGGAAAAAACGGTGGAAACGGAGAGCGAAGATGAGTTTGCTCAGTCAGCCAATGCGGTTAAAGCGATGAAACAAGAAGGTGCATTCTCGTTAAGCCGGGTTAAGCGTATTGCCTTTGTTTGCGATGCGGGGATGGGCTCCAGCGCGATGGGCGCAACCACCTTCCGTAAGCGCCTGGAAAAAGCGGGGCTGGCAATAGAAGTAAAACATTACGCGATAGAAAACGTGCCTGCGGATGCCGATATTGTGGTCACACACGCCAGTCTGGAAGGGCGCGTGAAACGTGTGACGGACAAACCACTGATATTGATTAATAACTACATTGGTGATCCAAAACTCGACACCTTATTTAATCAATTAACCGCCGAACATAAACACTGATTACAGAGATAAAAAATGAAAACCAAAGTTGCTGCTATTTATGGCAAGCGGGATGTCCGTCTGCGCGAATTTGAACTGCCAGAAATTACCGATAATGAACTGTTAGTGAGTGTAATTTCTGACAGCGTCTGTTTATCGACCTGGAAAGCGGCGTTACTCGGTAGTGAACATAAACGCGTACCCGACGATTTAGAAAATCATCCGGTCATTACCGGGCATGAATGTGCCGGGGTTATTGTCGAAGTGGGTAAAAATCTCACTGGCAAATATAAAAAAGGCCAGCGTTTTGTATTGCAACCGGCAATGGGATTACCCAGTGGATATTCAGCCGGATACAGCTACGAATATTTCGGCGGTAATGCCACCTATATGATTATTCCCGAAATCGCCATTAACCTGGGCTGTGTATTACCTTATCACGGTTCTTATTTTGCAGCGGCGTCGCTCGCGGAGCCGATGTGTTGCATAATTGGCGCTTATCATGCCAATTATCACACCACGCAATATGTTTATGAGCACCGCATGGGCGTCAAACCTGGCGGCAATATTGCGCTGCTGGCCTGTGCTGGCCCGATGGGAATTGGCGCTATCGATTACGCCATTAACGGCGGCATACAACCGTCGCGGGTAGTGGTGGTCGATATCGACGAAAAACGCCTGGCACAGGTGCAGAAGTTGCTGCCGGTAGAACTGGCGGCCAGTAAAGGCATTGAGCTGGTGTATGTGAATACCAAAGGGATGAGCGATCCAGTCCAGACGCTGCGGACGCTGACAGGAGATGCCGGGTTCGATGACGTGTTTGTCTATGCGGCGGTGTCTTCGGTCGTTGAGATGGCTGATGAGTTGCTGGCAGAAGACGGCTGCCTGAACTTCTTTGCCGGCCCGACGGATAAAAACTTCAAAGTGCCGTTTAACTTCTACAACGTCCATTACAACAGCACGCACGTCGTCGGTACATCCGGCGGTTCAACGGACGACATGAAAGAGGCGATAGCCCTTAGCGCCACAGGACAGTTACAGCCGTCGTTTATGGTGACCCATATTGGTGGCCTGGATGCGGTGCCAGAAACCGTGCTCAATCTGCCGGATATCCCTGGCGGTAAAAAACTCATTTATAACGGCGTGACCATGCCGCTCACTGCCATTGCCGATTTTGCCGAAAAAGGCAAAACCGATCCGCTGTTTAAAGAGCTGGCGCGGTTGGTTGAGGAAACGCACGGCATCTGGAATGAACAGGCCGAGAAATATCTGCTGGCACAATTTGGCGTTGATATTGGGGAGACCACGCAATGATGTCCCTGGCGTGGCCATTATTTCGCGTTACGGAACAGGCAGCGTTGGCTGCCTGGCCGCAAACCGGATGTGGCGATAAAAACAAAATCGACGGCCTGGCGGTCACCGCGATGCGCCAGGCGTTGAACGACGTCGCTTTTCGTGGGCGAGTGGTTATCGGCGAGGGAGAAATTGACCATGCGCCGATGCTGTGGATTGGCGAAGAGGTGGGCAAAGGCGATGGGCCAGAAGTCGATATCGCGGTTGACCCGATTGAAGGCACGCGGATGGTGGCGATGGGGCAGAGCAATGCGCTGGCGGTCATGGCCTTCGCCCCACGAGACAGCTTGCTTCACGCGCCCGATATGTATATGAAAAAACTGGTCGTTAATCGACTGGCTACCGGGGCAATCGATCTGTCTTTGCCCCTTACTGAAAACTTGCGCAACGTGGCGAAAGCGTTAGGTAAACCACTGGATCGGTTACGTATGGTTACGCTGGATAAACCGCGTCTGAGTGCCGCGATTGAGGAAGCGACGCAGCTTGGCGTGAAGGTTTTTGCCCTGCCGGATGGCGATGTCGCCGCCAGTGTACTGACCTGCTGGCAGGATAATCCTTACGACGTGATGTACACCATCGGCGGCGCGCCGGAAGGCGTTATCTCTGCCTGTGCTGTTAAAGCATTAGGCGGGGATATGCAGGCGGAATTAATCGATTTTTGCCAGGCCAAAGGTGACTACACCGAAAATCGGCAAATTGCAGAGCAGGAGCGCAAGCGGTGTAAGGAAATGGGAGTTGACGTTAACCGTGTGTACTCACTCGACGAACTGGTGAGGGGAAAAGACATCCTCTTTAGTGCCACGGGCGTCACGGGTGGAGAGCTGGTGAACGGTATACAACAGACGGCGAATGGAGTGCGGACGCAGACATTACTGATCGGCGGCGCGGACCAAACGTGTAATATAATTGATTCCCTGCATTGATGGTGATCTATCGGAAGACGAATGGCGACGCTGACAGAAGATGATGTGCTTGAGCAACTGGACGCACAGGACAATTTATATTCATTTATGAAAACTGCGCATTCTATTTTGCTCCAGGGGATACGCCAGTTTCTGCCGTCGCTATTTGTCGATAACGATGAAGAGATCGTCGAATATGCAGTGAAACCGTTACTCGCCCAAAGCGGCCCGCTTGACGATATTGATGTTGCGCTGCGTTTGATTTATGCGCTGGGGAAAATGGATAAATGGCTGTACGCCGATATCACGCATTTTTCCCAGTTCTGGCATTACCTGAACGAACAGGATGCCCCCCCAGGATTTGCCGATGACATAACCTGGGATTTTATCAGCAACGTCAATAGTATAACCCGCAATGCGACGCTCTATGATGCGTTAAAGGCGATGAAGTTCGCCGATTTCGCCGTCTGGTCAGAGGTGCGTTTTAGCGGGATGGTCAAAACGGCGCTGACGCTGGCAGTAACGACCACCTTAAAGGAATTAACGCCGTGAAAATTGAATTAACGGTGAATGGGCTGAAGGTACAGGCGCAGTACCATGATGATGAGATAAAAAATGTACATAAACCGTTGCTGCGCATGTTGGCGGCCTTACAGACGGTAAATCCACAGCGGCGTGCGGTGGTATTTCTTTGCGCTCCGCCGGGGACGGGTAAATCTACCCTAACCACCTTCTGGGAATATCTCGCGCAACAAGACCCGGAACTACCCGCTATTCAGACGCTCCCGATGGATGGTTTTCACCATTACAACATCTGGCTGGATGAGCATCAGCTTCGCTCTTATAAAGGCGCACCGCAGACGTTCGACGTGGCGAAACTGGCGGAAAATCTGCGCCGGGCAGTGGAAGGGGATTGTACGTGGCCGCAGTACGATCGACAAAAGCATGATCCCATAGAAGATGCATTACACGTTACTGCACCGATCATTATCGTAGAAGGAAATTGGCTGTTATTGGATGACGAGAAATGGCGCATGCTTGCGCAATTTTGTGATTTCTCGATCTTTATCAACGCGCCCGCAGCTGCGTTACGGGAACGGCTGGTGGGGCGCAAGCTGGCGGGAGGGTTATCGCTGGCAGACGCTGAAGCCTTTTATGAACGTACCGACGGCCCAAATGTTCGCCGGGTGCTTGAACAGAGTCTGCCCGCAAATTTGACCTTAATGATGACGGCTAGCGGCGAATATCGTCTGGCAGATTGACCTCTTTCACAGTGCCGTCTTCCAGACGGATAACACGGGAAAAATGACGCCGGGTAAATGCGGCGTCATGACTGATTGCCACGACACTCGCGCCTTGTTGGCGGCATTTTTCCAGCCAGCACTCAAACACGCCCAGCCAGTTTTCGTCAAAATCCCGACTGGGTTCATCCAGCAACAACAGTGACGGGGCGAGAGCTTCCAGACTGGCGACGGCGACCATCCGTCGCTGTGCGCTATGCAGGTCTAACGGATGCGCGCTGGCAACGTCTGCTAACTGACAACATTGCAGGGCGTATTCGGTGCGTTTTGCGATGTCTGCGGGTGAGAATTTTTGTAATTTCAGACCAAAGGCGACCTCTTCGGCGACGGTGCTATGAAACAACTGGTTTTCCGCTTCCTGAAACAGTACGCCAATTTTTGCCGCGCGCTGGCGGTTCTTAAGCGTATGTAATGCCTGTTGTTGCAATATTACTGTACCGGAAGATGGGGGAAGAAGACCCGCCATGATGCGTAACAGTGTCGATTTTCCCGCGCCGTTGTCGCCGGTCAGCGCCAGCCATTCACCTTGTTTAAGTTGCAGCGAAATGTCGCAAAGACAATCTGTTGCCGCGCCAGGCCAGCGATAAGTCACCTGATTTAACGTTAACATAATGGCTGGAGTACTCCGTCATGTAACCGCCAGGAATGCTGGCAATAGTTCAGAAAAGGTGTGGGATGACGTTCAAACAGAATAACCAGCGAACCGCATTCCATCGCCCAGTGCTGCAAACGCTGCAACAGAATTTCGCTGGCTTGTGATGTCAGGCGGCTAAAGGCTTCATCAAGAATTAATAGTTTTGGTTGCATAGCGATGGCACAGGCGATAACCACGCGTTGGGTTTCTCCACCGGAGAGTGTTGCCGGATGGCGATGACGCAACGGCTGGCACTCGGTCAGGGTCAGGGCAGCGTCAATGCGCGCCATAACCTTTGCTTCATCAAGACACAGATTTTCTGGCCCAAAGGCAACCTCTTCTTCCACGCTAAAGGTACAGCCGGAAAGCTGCAAATAGGGAGATTGCTGGACGAGTTGAATGGTAGCGGCTTGTTCGCTTAGCGAGAGTTGCCCAATGGGCGTATTGAGGAGCATTCCCGTGCCAGCGATGTCACCCGGCAGGAAGTCCGGATACCAACCCGCCATCAGTTGCGCCAGCGTGCTTTTGCCGCTGCCGTTGTCTCCAAAGATGGCGACCATCCCCGGGTTGTCATAGTGAAAGTCATAACAGAATGGAGAGTGCGTTGAGTGCGTCGGGCAATAGCGAAACTGTTCTAACGTAACCATAGCCACACTCCGGGTTCTGCCAGCATCAGCAATATCATGGTGTAACGAGCCACTTTTTGTAATTTACTGTCAGGTGGTGCCCATAGCGTAGTGCGCCGGTTATGTAAGCGAAATGCCCGCATATCCAGCGCCGCACCACGGATCGCCAGATCGTTAAGCGCATTATGGGTTAATGGTATGATTAACGCCGGCATCGCACATAAGCGTTGATACCAGCTTTCATCCAGCGGCACGCCACGCGCACGCTGTGCTTCATGAATAATCGCTAATTGCCGTTTTAACTGCTCAACGACCAGCAGCGGTCCGGCAAACAGATAAGCGACGCCCGGCGGCAGGCGAGAAGCAAACAAAGCGCGGATAAATCGTTGCACGGGGACGTACTGCATCCACAACTGCGAAGTGGAAACAATCGCCAGAATGCGCAGCCAGAGCGTAATAGCAAATGCCCAACGTTCTGGATTGCGCGGTGTTCCGCTTATCCATTCTGTCAGCCAGCCACCGTGCACCAGCCACAGGCCGCCCCCCAGCGAAAACATCAGCCAGGCGACATATTTTGCTCGCCGCCGCGTGGCCTTTAACGCAATAAGGCAGAGAAAGGTCGCCGCGCTATAGACTGGCAAAATGGTCTGCGCGGGCAGGATTAGCGTGGTGCAGGCTGCCAGCGCCCACAGCGTTAATGAGGTAAACGGATGCATTTAGCGCACGGCAGCCATTGCCGGAAAATGACGTGTGGTGCGAATCGGCAGCTGGCGCAGTAAAAGCCAGACAATCACCGCTGTAAGAATTTTATCGACCAGGTTTGCGCCTATCACCGTAATCGCCACCGACTCCACCAGGTTTTGCCCCATAGAGTGCATCCAGGCAACGAACAAATCAGCTCCGCTACCGGTGACACCGCCGAACAGCGCAGTACGTAACGGTACAGCAACGACTGTGACCGCAAGCGTAATAATCACGCCGCTGACAACGACTTTCGGCAGGGTGCGAAACCAACCCGCTCGCGCCAGCCAACCGGCGACCAGGCCGATGACCATCGCGACGGGCGCAAATGCGGCGGCGATCGGGTCGGTCAGCAATCCCCAGAGTAAATTGGTCAGTAAGCCGGTCAGCATCCCGATCACCGGACCAAGCAGTACCGCGCTAATAAGCGTGCCGATGGAGTCGAGAAATATAGGTAATTTGACCATGCTGGCCAGTTGCCCGCCGATCATATTGATAGCGATAGAGATAACGATCAGCACCAGGGCCTGGCTGGAAAAGCTGCGACGCGCCATAAGAAAACCTCTCTGAAAATAGTTATTTAATGGGGGAAATATGCAACTCATCGTAACCAGAAAGCGCGCAAGGCTGGCGGCTAAACGCCAGTTCCTCAAGGCAGCCGATCACCAGTTCAAGCGTGGTGCGCACGGTACAGCCGGGCATCATATGACCGCCAAGCATCGCGCCGTGTGGATCGGAAACGCAGAGATGAAGATGCTCACCACTCTGTTCCAGCGTGCCGTTCAATGCGATGACTTCAAACTTATCGCTTAGAAGGGTGGTGTTTTCTTGCCCGGCATAGCGCAAAGCGACATCAGTCAGACTGCCGGTACAACCTGCAATCCACGCGGCGTGGAGTTGTTGTTGTTGCGCGAAGACGCGCAATTGGGAGAGAACTTCCTGCCCGGGGAGCAGGCGCAGCGCGTAAAAGCGTGCGGAGGAAGAATATGGGTAGGGCAATGTCATCATTGGAGTACTCCGAAACTCGGACGCATTGCGGATAATATCGACGCTGCATCAGTCATATTCTGATATAAGTCAGGGTTTGTGACGGCACAACGAAAAGATTTTGCTACGCTTATTCGTGATTCTGCAAAGTGGAATAAATTCCACAGGGGCGGGGCTGAAAACGTGACGTAAGTCAGATAATTGTCTTCTTTGACTGGACAATCATTCCTTTTATTCCACGTTTCGCTTATCCTAGCTGAAGCGTTTCAGTCGATTAAATGTTCGACAATTAACCAATCAGTCGCAGTTTGCGACAGGTAAGGTTTTCCCGAACGATTTGCTGGATTACTCTGTCAGGCAAATTTGCTCAGGGAAAACCTTGCAGGAGATCTATGACCGTACGCGTAGCGATAAATGGCTTCGGTCGCATCGGGCGTAATGTGGTTCGTGCTTTGTATGAATCCGGACGTCGGGCGGAAATTACCGTGGTGGCAATCAACGAACTGGCGGATGCTGCGGGCATGGCGCATTTGTTGAAATATGACACCAGCCATGGCCGTTTTGCATGGGAAGTACGACAGGAACGCGATCAACTTTTTGTTGGTGATGACGCCATCCGCGTATTGCATGAACGTTCACTGCAATCGCTCCCCTGGCGTGAACTTGGCGTTGATGTAGTCCTCGACTGCACCGGCGTATATGGCTCCCGCGAGCATGGCGAAGCGCACATTGCCGCCGGGGCTAAAAAAGTGCTCTTTTCACATCCTGGCAGTAACGATCTCGACGCGACCGTTGTTTACGGCGTCAATCAGGATCAACTTCGTGCGGAACACCGCATCGTTTCTAACGCTTCCTGTACCACGAATTGCATAATTCCCGTCATCAAATTGTTAGATGATGCGTACGGTATTGAGTCCGGCACTGTGACCACAATTCACTCCGCCATGCACGATCAACAGGTTATTGATGCATACCATCCTGACCTGCGTCGCACCCGGGCAGCCAGCCAGTCGATCATTCCGGTCGATACCAAACTGGCCGCCGGTATCACACGATTTTTTCCGCAATTTAACGATCGCTTTGAAGCGATTGCGGTACGTGTGCCAACCATAAATGTGACGGCAATCGATTTAAGCGTGACGGTGAAGAAACCTGTAAAAGCCAATGAAGTCAACCTGTTGCTGCAAAAAGCAGCACAAGGTGCATTTCATGGTATAGTTGACTATACGGAATTGCCGTTGGTCTCTGTAGATTTTAACCACGATCCGCACAGTGCCATTGTCGATGGTACTCAAACCCGGGTCAGTGGCGCACACCTGATCAAAACGTTGGTCTGGTGCGATAACGAATGGGGCTTTGCTAACCGAATGCTCGACACGACGTTAGCTATGGCTACTGTTGCTTTCAGGTAAGACGCAAGCAGCGTCTGCAAAACTTTTAGAATCAACGAGAGGATTCACCATGTCTGTAATTAAGATGACCGATCTGGATCTTGCTGGGAAACGTGTATTTATCCGTGCGGATCTGAACGTACCAGTAAAAGACGGGAAAGTAACCAGCGACGCACGTATCCGTGCTTCTCTGCCGACCATCGAACTGGCTCTGAAACAAGGCGCTAAAGTGATGGTAACTTCCCACCTGGGTCGTCCTACCGAAGGCGAGTACAACGAAGAATTCTCTCTGCTGCCGGTTGTTAACTACCTGAAAGACAAACTGTCTAACCCGGTTCGTCTGGTTAAAGATTACCTCGACGGCGTTGATGTTGCTGAAGGTGAACTGGTTGTTCTGGAAAACGTTCGCTTCAACAAAGGCGAGAAGAAAGACGACGAAACCCTGTCCAAAAAATACGCTGCACTGTGCGACGTATTCGTAATGGACGCATTCGGTACTGCTCACCGCGCGCAAGCTTCTACTCACGGTATCGGTAAATTCGCTGACGTTGCGTGCGCAGGTCCGCTGCTGGCGGCTGAACTGGACGCGCTGGGTAAAGCACTGAAAGAACCAGCTCGCCCGATGGTGGCTATCGTTGGTGGTTCTAAAGTATCTACCAAACTGACCGTTCTGGACTCCCTGTCTAAAATCGCTGACCAGCTGATTGTTGGTGGTGGTATCGCTAACACCTTTATCGCGGCACAAGGCCACGATGTGGGTAAATCCCTGTACGAAGCTGACCTTGTTGACGAAGCTAAACGTCTGCTGACCACCTGCAACATTCCGGTTCCGTCTGATGTTCGCGTAGCAACCGAGTTCTCTGAAACTGCTCCGGCTACTCTGAAATCTGTTAACGATGTGAAAGCTGACGAGCAGATCCTGGATATCGGTGATGCTTCCGCTCAGGAACTGGCTGAAATCCTGAAGAATGCGAAAACCATTCTGTGGAACGGTCCGGTTGGCGTGTTCGAATTCCCGAACTTCCGCAAAGGCACTGAAATCGTGGCTAACGCTATCGCAGACAGCGAAGCGTTCTCCATTGCTGGTGGCGGCGACACTCTGGCAGCAATCGACCTGTTCGGCATCGCTGACAAAATCTCCTACATCTCCACTGGCGGCGGCGCATTCCTCGAATTCGTGGAAGGTAAAGTACTGCCTGCAGTAGCGATGCTCGAAGAGCGCGCTAAGAAGTAAAAAATCACAGGGCAGGGAAACCTGCCCTTGTTTCAGCGCGCTTTTAGAGCACGCATTTTTTCATACTCTAAATAATTCGAGTTGCAGGAAGGCGACAAGAGAGTGAATCCCCAGGAGCTTACATAAGTAAGTGACTGGGGTGAGCGAACGCAGACGCAGCACATGCAACTTGAAGTATGACGAGTATAAGGCCCGACGATACAGGACAAGAGACATGTCTAAGATTTTTGATTTCGTAAAACCTGGCGTAATCACTGGTGATGACGTACAGAAAGTTTTCCAGGTAGCAAAAGAAAACAACTTCGCACTGCCAGCAGTAAACTGCGTCGGTACTGACTCCATCAACGCCGTACTGGAAACCGCTGCTAAAGTTAAAGCGCCGGTTATCGTTCAGTTCTCCAACGGTGGTGCTTCCTTTATCGCTGGTAAAGGCGTGAAATCTGACGTTCCGCAGGGTGCTGCTATCCTGGGCGCGATCTCTGGTGCGCATCACGTTCACCAGATGGCTGAACATTATGGTGTTCCGGTTATCCTGCACACCGACCACTGCGCGAAGAAACTGCTGCCGTGGATCGACGGTCTGCTGGACGCGGGTGAAAAACACTTCGCAGCTACCGGCAAGCCGCTGTTCTCTTCTCACATGATCGACCTGTCTGAAGAATCTCTGCAAGAGAACATCGAAATCTGCTCTAAATACCTGGAGCGCATGTCCAAAATCGGCATGACTCTGGAAATCGAACTGGGTTGCACCGGTGGTGAAGAAGATGGCGTGGACAACAGCCACATGGACGCTTCTGCACTGTACACCCAGCCAGAAGACGTTGATTACGCATACACCGAGCTGAGCAAAATCAGCCCGCGTTTCACCATCGCAGCGTCCTTCGGTAACGTACACGGCGTTTACAAGCCGGGTAACGTGGTTCTGACTCCGACCATCCTGCGTGATTCTCAGGAATATGTTTCTAAGAAACACAACCTGCCGCACAACAGCCTGAACTTCGTATTCCACGGCGGTTCCGGTTCTACTGCTCAGGAAATCAAAGACTCCGTAAGCTACGGCGTAGTGAAAATGAACATCGATACCGATACCCAATGGGCAACCTGGGAAGGTGTTCTGAACTACTACAAAGAAAACGAAGCTTACCTGCAGGGTCAGCTGGGCAACCCGAAAGGCGAAGATCAGCCGAACAAGAAATACTACGATCCGCGCGTATGGCTGCGTGCCGGTCAGACTTCGATGATCGCTCGTCTGGAAAAAGCATTCAAGGAACTGAACGCGATCGACGTTCTGTAAGATATTCCTTTCTGCTTATCTCAAGACCCGCTCTGCGGGTCTTTTTTTTCGCCAAAAGCAAGGTGATGGACAGGAGAAATCTGTGATCTATTTGGCAAAATTATGCTTTATTGTTTACCCTTGTCAGACTGCCCGTCATAAGGCAGCGGAGTGTATTTCTCCATTTTGAGTCAGTTAAAAAGGAATATTGAATGGAAGATTTGAATGTTGTCGATAGCATACACGGTGCAGGTTCGTGGTTGGTGAACAACCAGGCGCTGTTGCTGAGTTATGCTGTAAACATCGTGGCGGCTCTCGCGATCATCATCATTGGTTTGATTATCGCGCGGATGATCTCCAACGCGGTGAATCGCCTGATGATCTCCCGTAACATAGATGCCACCGTTGCTGATTTTATCTCTGCATTAGCCCGATATGCGATTATTGCTTTTACGCTGATCGCAGCGTTAGGTCGTGTGGGGGTACAAACTGCATCGGTTATCGCCGTGCTGGGTGCCGCAGGTTTAGCTGTAGGTTTGGCGTTGCAGGGTTCTCTGTCTAACCTGGCCGCTGGTGTGTTGCTGGTACTGTTCCGTCCGTTCCGTGCCGGTGAATATGTCGACCTCGGCGGTGTTGCCGGTACAGTGCAGAGCGTGCAGATTTTCTCTACGACTATGCGCACTGCAGACGGTAAAATTATCGTTATTCCGAACGGTAAAATTATTGCCGGTAATATTATTAACTTCTCTCGCGAGCCTGCGCGCCGTAACGAATTTATCATTGGTGTGGCGTATGATTCCGATATCGATCAGGTGAAGCAGATCCTGACCGATATTATCCAGTCTGACGATCGCATTTTAAAAGATCGCGAAATGACCGTGCGTCTGAACGAGCTTGGCGCATCCTCGATTAATTTCGTGGTCCGCGTCTGGAGTAACAGCGGCGATCTGCAAAACGTTTACTGGGATGTGCTGGAGCGTATTAAACGCGAGTTTGATGCCGCTGGTATCAGCTTCCCGTATCCGCAAATGGATGTGAATTTTAAGCGGGTGAAAGAGGACAAAGCTGCATAATCAACGCTGAGGCCAGATAATTTATCTGGCCTCTCTCTTATTAGTTATTCTGATTGCCAATTAATAATATCAATTTCCACTAATAACATTCCCGCGCTATATTCTCTGCATCAGATACTTAATTCGGAATATCCAACGTGTTTTCTTATTACTTTCAAGGTCTTGCACTTGGGGCGGCTATGATCCTGCCGCTCGGTCCACAAAATGCTTTTGTGATGAATCAGGGTATTCGCCGCCAGTACCACATTATGATTGCCTTACTTTGTGCAATCAGCGATTTGGTTCTGATTTGCGCCGGGATTTTTGGCGGTAGCGCGTTACTGATGCAGTCACCGTGGTTGCTGGCGCTGGTCACCTGGGGCGGCGTTGCCTTCTTGCTGTGGTATGGTTTTGGCGCTTTTAAAACGGCGATGAGCAGTAATATTGAGCTGGTTAGTGCTGAAGTCATGAAACAGGGACGCTGGAAAATTATTGCCACCATGCTGGCAGTGACCTGGCTGAATCCCCATGTTTATCTGGATACCTTTGTGGTATTGGGGAGCCTCGGCGGGCAGCTCGATGTTGAACCAAAACGCTGGTTTGCGCTTGGGACGATTAGCGCCTCTTTCTTGTGGTTCTTTGGTCTGGCTCTTCTCGCAGCCTGGTTGGCACCGCGTCTGCGTACCGCCAAAGCGCAGCGTATTATTAATATTATTGTTGGTGGCGTAATGTGGTTTATCGCCCTACAGCTGGCGAGAGATGGTATTGCCCATGCACAAGCCTTGTTCAGTTAGGCGCTATCTGATGGAAAATAAAAACAGAGACGCTAAGCTTGCCTACAGAGGTTTTGAATTTTGGGCAAGTAAATAAACACGGAGAGACTAACGTGAAGTTCAAAGTTATCGCCCTGGCGGCATTGATGGGTTTCAGCGGGATGGCAGTACAGGCCAATGAACTACCGGATGGTCCGCACATTGTCACTTCAGGAACGGCAAGCGTAGATGCGGTGCCAGACATTGCCACTCTTGCTATTGAAGTTAATGTGGCCGCGAAGGATGCTGCTACCGCCAAAAAACAAGCGGATGAGCGCGTGGCGCAATATATCTCTTTCCTTGAACTCAATCAGATCGCGAAAAAAGATATCAGTTCTGCGAATTTACGTACCCAGCCAGATTACGATTACCAGGATGGCAAAAGTATTCTGAAAGGCTACCGGGCAGTGAGAACGGTAGAGGTAACAGTTCGTCAGTTAGACAAGCTGAATTCTTTGCTGGATGGCGCGCTGAAGGCTGGTCTTAATGAAATTCGTTCTGTTTCGCTGGGAGTAGCGCAACCGGATGCCTATAAAGATAAAGCGCGTAAGGCCGCGATTGATAACGCGATTCATCAGGCGCAGGAGCTGGCGAATGGCTTTAATCGCAAACTGGGACCGGTGTATAGCGTGCGCTACCATGTTTCCAACTATCAGCCCAGCCCGATGGTTCGGATGATGAAAGCTGATGCCGCGCCGGTTTCTACTCAGGAAACTTACGAGCAGGCCGCTATTCAGTTTGATGACCAGGTGGATGTGGTCTTCCAGTTAGAACCCGTTGATCAGCAACCGGCAAAAACACCTACCGCACAATAATACATTTAGCCCGACTCATTTGTCGGGCTAATGTCTTCACCTTATATCGTCTCCTTTTTCTGTAATTTTCTGTAAAACCATGATGCAATTACCTATCTTTGCTCGCGATATCATCAAAGATTGAATAACTGAAACGGTTAAGCGGACAGTGATGTTTGGGGAGAGGGTATGGATATTTTTATTTCAAAAAAGATGCGCAATTTTATTTTATTAGCGCAAACCAATAATATTGCCAGGGCAGCAGAAAAAATACATATGACGGCTTCACCGTTTGGCAAAAGTATTGCCGCGCTGGAGGAACAAATTGGTTATACGCTGTTTACCCGTAAAGATAACAACATTAGTCTCAATAAAGCCGGACAGGAACTTTATCAAAAACTATTTCCGGTTTACCAACGACTTTCTGCTATTGATAATGAAATTCATAATTCCGGGCGTCATTCTCATGAAATTGTCATTGGCATCGATAATACTTATCCGACGATTATTTTTGATCAGCTAATCAGTCTTGGTGATAAATATGAAGGGGTGACTGCCCAGCCGGTTGAGTTTAGCGAAAATGGGGTTATCGATAATCTCTTCTACCGCCAGTTTGATTTTATTATCTCTCCGCAGCATGTATCCGCCCGTGTTAAGGGGCTGGAAAATCTAACTATCAGCGAACTGTCGCCGCTGCGACTGGGGTTTCTTGTTTCCCGCCGTTTTGAAGAACGTCAGGAGCAGGAGTTATTACAGGAGTTACCGTGGTTACAGATGCGCTTTCAGAACCGCGCTAACTATGAAGCGATGATTGATGCGAACATGCGCCCTTGTGGGATCAATCCAACAATCATTTATCGCCCCTACAGTTTTATGGCCAAAATCAGCGCCGTTGAGCGCGGACATTTTCTGACAGTCATTCCACATTTTGCCTGGCGACTGGTGAATCCGGCAACGCTGAAATATTTCGATGCGCCGCATACGCCAATGTATATGCAGGAATACCTCTATTCACTGAAAAATCATCGCTATACCGCCACGATACTACAGCAAATTGCTGAAGATCGTGATGGTACGAGCAATTAACCCAGCATTGAACCCGTTTCGATCAAGTTACGATGCAGATCGAAAACGTGGCTAAGATCGTGGTGAATATGCCCTCCTGGGGCATTTTCCAGATAGCGATGCAAATAGTCACGGTACATGGGATGGGCGCAGTTATCGATGATAGCGCGTGCGCGTTGAAGTGGAGAGAGGCCGCGCAGGTCGGCGATCCCTTGTTCAGTGATGATCACTTTCACGCTGTGCTCGCTGTGATCAACATGACTACACATCGGCACGATGGTTGATATTTTTCCTTCTTTGGCGATCGACGGCGCCATAAAGATTGACAGATAAGCATTGCGTTCAAAATCACCGCTGCCGCCGATACCGTTCATTAAATTAACTCCGGCAACATGCGTTGAGTTGGCGTGCCCGTAAATATCAAACTCCAGGCCGACGTTCAGAGCGATAACACCAAGGCGGCGGATAATTTCCGGGTTATTGGAAATCTCCTGCGGACGTAACACAATCCGACAGGAGAAATAGTCCATATTGTCATAAATCTTGCGCAGTGAATCGGCGGAGATAGTCAGACTGGAGGCGCTGGCTCCGGTGATTTTTCCGGTTTCCAGAAGATGAACTACTGATTCCTGTAGCACTTCCGAATACATCATAAACGGTGGAATATCCGGGTTATCCCCGAGACGCGCCATTACCGCATTATTGATGTTGCCTACCCCACTTTGCAGTGGCAGAAATTCCGGCGGAATGCGCCCCTGTGCCATTTCACGTAATAAGAAGGTAACCACATTGTCGGCGATCTGTTGGCACATGGGATTTTGCTTATCCAGCAGCTTACCTGCATCAGGTAAGTTGGTTTCCACGACCGCAACAATCTTTTTCGGATCAATTTGCACATAACGAGTACCGACGCGATCCATCGCATGGAAGATCGAAACGCTATTGCGTCGCGGTGGTGCGCCAGGAATCACAATATCCGCCAGTTCCGCAACGCGCGGATCATGATAGTGATTGAGTTCAATGATTACTTTCTTGGCCCGCAGTAACCAGGTCGGAGCGTTACCGATCCCACTGGTTAACCAGACACGTCCATCCGGCTCGATGGCTGAGGCTTCAATTACCGCAACATCAATGTCGCCGAAGAAGCCGTAGTTAACCATTTGCGCGACTTCGCTCAAGTGTAGATCAACAAAACTGACTGCCCCCTGATTGATCTTTTGGCGTAACCCAGATGATGTTTGATACGGAGCGCGCCATGAAACGGCGTTAGCTTCAGAGAGCACGTCATCGGCGGCGGCGCTAATTGACGCGCCGGTTAGCAGGCGAATCTGGTACGGTTTTTTCGCCTCATGTTGTTCGTTGGCACGATGAGCAATAGCGACAGGTAGAGCTTTAGGTGAACCCGCAGGGGTAAAGCCGCTGAATGCTACCATATCATTGTGCTGGATAATTTCCGCCGCTTCATCGGCGGTCATCCTTGCCCAGATCATATTCATCTTTTACTCCTTCATTCGCTGAGCATTAATGACCGACGAAATTAGGTTTACGTTTTTCCAGGAAAGCATTCATACCTTCCTGATAATCCTCGCTGTCATAAACCGCTCGGCGCATCCCCTGAATACGTTCAAATTCGTCTGAATTCATCGTGTGCGCCTCGCCCAGTACGCGCAGTTCTTCCTTGATTACCGCGATCGCCAGCGGTGCTTTTTCGGAAATGTGGTGCGCCATTTGCAGGGTGAAATCTTCCAGCTCGCTGATGTCAACAACGTGGTTGAGAATGCCAACAGCCAGCGCGCGTTGGGCGGTGACTGGCGAAGCGGTAAAAATCAGTTCTTTGACGATGTGGAAGCCCGCGTCGCGGGTCAGGTTGTGGATGCCCACCAGGTTATACGGTACGCCAAGGTTAACTGGGGTCATTGAGAAGGTCGACGTGCTGGCAGCGATGATCAGATCGGAACTCATGATCATTTCAAAAGCACCTCCCCAGACGCTACCTTCGACCATCGAAATGATCGGTTTGGGGCATTTTTGGATCATACGGGTAATTTGCCGTAGCGGATCATCGTAAGAGAGAGGATCGCGACCGCCTGATGGCAGTTCATGGATGTCGTGGCCTGCGGAGAAGACTTTGGAACCACTCGGAGCACGCAGAATGATACAACGAATTTCCGGTCGGTTGAGATCGCTTAGTGCCTGGATCAGGTCGTCAATAAAGACTTTACTCAATGCATTGAGTTTGCGGCCATAGTTAAACTCAATGACCGCAACTTTGTTGATGATAATGACATTAACATACTGATAAGACATAAAAATTCCTTTATTCAAAATATTGAGTCTGGATAAATTCACTGAGCTGCCGCAAGCCAGTGCGCGGCGAGAGAGTATTGTTTTTGACTGCTAATAGCGTCTGGCGGTAATAACGATCGAAATCTTCATTCGCGAACAGGTGGTGCAGCACTTCTTCTTCGGTTTGTTTACGCAGCCATTCCACCGATTGTTGTTGCCGCATTTGTTGCAAACGACCGCTGGCGGTAAGTGCGGTTTTGAAATCGATAATTGCGCGCCAAATCTCATCGATACCGCATTTTTCCAGCGCGCTACAGGTGAGAACCTGCGGCTGCCATTCGTCATATTTGCGACGCAGAATATGCAGAGCGCCCTCGTACATGTGGCGGGCAATGGCGACATTCGCGTGGTTATCGCCATCGTCTTTGTTAATGACAATCAGATCTGCCATCTCCATCAGTCCCTTTTTAATGCCCTGGAGATCATCACCACCACCGGCGATTTGTAGTGAGATAAAACAGTCCACCATGCGGGCGACTTCGGTTTCCGACTGCCCGACGCCGACGGTTTCAACGATCACCACGTCATAACCTGCCGCCTCGCATAACAGCATTAACTCCCGCGCCCGCTGGCTGGCGCCGCCCAGATGACCGGATGACGGAACCGGGCGAATAAATGCCGCATCGGCACGCGCCAGTTCGGTCATCCGAGTCTTATCGCCAAGAATGCTGCCACCGGTAACTGGGCTGCTGGGATCGACGGCAATCACCGCGACTTTCAGCCCCTGGCGAATCAGCAACATACCGAAGGCTTCAAGAAAGGTACTTTTCCCCGCGCCAGGTGTACCGGTAACGCCCAGGCGCAGTGCATTACCACAAAACGGCATGATGGCGTCGAGCAACTGAGTGCTTAGTTCCAGATGACGTGGATGACGGCTTTCTACCAGCGTCATCGCCTGGGCGAGCGTGGCACGCTCACCCTGACGTAAGCGCCGAATGTTGTCTGCCAGCGTGGCTTCGTTAATCATGACGCTGGCTAATCCGATTCAGTACATCACGTACGCTGTCGAGCATGGGCGTACCCGGACCATAAATCGCCGCCACGCCGCGTTCTTGCAGGAAGGCATAATCCTGCGGTGGAATAACGCCGCCAGCGACTACGCAGATATCTTCGCGTCCCCATTTTTTGAGGGCTTCTACCAGTTCCGGGATCAGCGTTTTATGCCCGGCAGCGAGTGAGGATGCGCCCACTACGTGAACATCATTTTCTACTGCCAGGCGGGCGATCTCTTCTGGTGTCGAGAACATCGGACTTAAATCAACGTCAAATCCAAGATCGGAATAGGCGCTGGCAATGACTTTGGCCCCGCGATCGTGTCCATCCTGCCCCATTTTGGCGATCAGAATGCGCGGGCGACGGCCGTTATCCGCGAGGAACTGTTCCGTTTGCGCAACAATCGCATCAAATTCGCAAGCTGATTTTTCCGACTGATGATAGCTTTGCGCAATCACGCCGGTAACACACTGGCTCGGCACCAGATAACGGTCAAAAGCGGCTTCCAGCGCATCGGAGATTTCACCCAATGTCGCGCGAACGCGTGCCGCATTAATAGCAGCAGCCAGCAGGTTTCCGTTTTGCAGTGCCGCATTAGTCAGAGCATTCAGTGCGGCGGTTACGGCAGCATCATCGCGGGTGGCGCGAATGCGCTCCAGTGAAGCAATCTGCTCGTTACGTACCATCACGTTGTCTATCTCAAGGACATCGGTTTCGTCTTCGTGATCCAGCTTGTACTTGTTAACGCCAACAATCACGCGTTTGCCCTGATCGATCAGTGACTGCTCACGCGCAGACGCTTCTTCGATCATGCGTTTTGGCAAACCCGCTTCGATCGCTTTCGCCATACCCCCGGCTTCGTCGATCTGAGCGATGATGGATCGAGCCTGTTTGACGATCTGATCGGTCAACGACTCAACGTAATAAGAGCCGGCCAGCGGATCGACGGTGCGGCAGATTTCTGACTCTTCCTGAATGATTATCTGAGTATTACGGGCTATACGTGCCGAGAAGTCGGTTGGCAGTCCAAGTGCCTCATCAAAAGCGTTGGTATGCAGTGATTGTGTCCCGCCAAGTGTGGCGCCCAACGCTTCAATGGTGGTGCGGATAACGTTGTTATAGGGATCTTGCTCGGTGAGACTCCAGCCTGAGGTCTGACAGTGGGTGCGCAGTGCCAGTGATTTCGGATCTTTGGCTCCAAATCCACTTACCGCCTCACTCCAGAGATAACGTGCGGCGCGCAGCATGGCGACGTTCATGAAAAGATCCATACCGATGCCAAAGAAGAACGACAGGCGCGGGGCAAAGTCGTCAATTTTCAGGCCAGCAGAAAGTGCAGCTTTGATGTACTCAATTCCATCAGCGAGAGTAAACGCCACCTGCTGCACGCAGTTGGCTCCCGCTTCGCCCATGTGGTAACCGCTAATACTGATGGTATTAAAGCGCGGCATATTGCCGGAACACCAGGCGATGATGTCAGCGATAATACGCATCGACGGTTTTGGCGGATAAATGTAAGTATTGCGGCAGAGGTACTCTTTCAGAATGTCGTTCTGGATGGTGCCTGTGAGTTTATCGGGTGTAACGCCTTGCTCTTCAGCGGCCACAATATAAAACGCCAGTACTGGCAGGACTGCCCCGTTCATAGTCATCGAAACCGACATTTGATCCAGCGGGATCTGGTCGAATAGCACCTTCATATCTTCAACGGTGTCGATAGCGACGCCTGCTTTACCGACGTCGCCTGAAACGCGCGGATTGTCAGAGTCGTAACCACGGTGGGTGGCGAGGTCAAAAGCAACGGAAAGACCCTTTTGCCCGGCAGCGAGGTTACGGCGATAAAAGGCGTTAGATTCTTTTGCCGTGGAGAAACCGGCATACTGACGAATAGTCCACGGTTGAGCGGTATACATGGTGGCACGTGGACCACGAACGTAGGGCGGCAAGCCTGGAAGGGTGCCGGTTACTTCCAGATTGTCGAGATCGGCTTCGGTATACAGCGGCTTGATGGCTATCCCTTCCGCCGTTTGCCGTACCAGTGAGTCGACGTTTTTCTCCCGACGGCTCAATTCCTTGTTGGCAAGTTGTTGCCATTCCTGCACGTTAGACATTATTTGCTCCATAAAACGCAATCAAATTGGTGGGATGCGCTTACGGTGAGCTTTTTACACGGGGTTGTCGCCAGCAAAAAAAATGCATTGGGACGTCGTTTTTTGCCGCGTGAGATTTGTCTGTTTCGTGACGTTGTTCAAAGAAGATAAAAAGAAAAAAGGAAAATGCCTGATATGTGCTATCAGGCATTAAGTGATTGATTAATCCTGACGAAGTACTTTGTGACCATAGTCTAGTAAAGCATCAGTGACTTTACGCATCATGCGGCTTTCTGGGGCAAAGCGGTGCCAGTAGAGCATTCGCCGTTGAAACAGCCCTGGCGTAAGGTCGATCAGCTCGCCGCTCGCCAGTTCTTTCTCAATTTGCAGGTGTGGGATCATACAGCAGGTTGTTCCCTGGCGAGCGAGTTGAACGAAGGCTTCAGACGAGTTAACGATATGGCACGGTACGCTACCTGGCGGCAGATCGAAGTTTTGCTGCAAAAATGCCTGGTGCATATCGTCAAGATGGTCAAACGCCACCACCGGTGCCTTGAGCAGCGCGGAGCGGCTTACTCCGTTAGGGAAGTATTTCTCAGCAAATGGTCTGGAGCTGACGAACAGATAGTCAAGCGCGCCAAGTTTATCGACAAGACAACTGGGCAGCGCCTGATGTTGAATACTCACCGCGCCAACTACTTCACCGCGACGCAGGCGTTCCTGGGTGCGGGTTTCATCTTCCACCTGCAAGTTCAGACGAATAGGCGAATCAGCCAGCACCGGAGCCAGCGCCGGTAGCAGCCAGGTTGCCAGACTGTCAGCGTTGACCGCCAGTGAAAGCAGCAGCGGGGTTGAACCGGTTTGTTCATCCCCCAGCCACTCTTCTTCCAGCAATTCCACCTGGCGAAGCAGTGCCAGCAGTTTTTGCCCTTGTTCTGTAGGTCGCGGCGGGACAGTACGCACTAATAACGGCTGCCCGAACATATTTTCCAGCTGCTTAATGCGCTGTGAGACGGCTGATTGCGTAATGCACAATTTCTGTGCCGCGCGCTCAAATCCTCGTTCACGTATTACCGCATCCAGTGCCTGTAATGTTCTGTAGTCCGGGCGTTTCATTGCTTTAACCTGCTCCTCAAATTTTCTTATGCCGAACTATGACATAATTTTGCTTTGGGTACAGAGCATTTAACGTATACAAAAGCAGCCATAATGGAAATTTTGACTGACAACACCGTGTTTTTTAGTCTTTGTAGAGCGTAAAGGCAACGTTCTGTGGGCGAGATGCTAACAATAGATGTTATTTTTATTATTAATATTATCAATTGGTTGTATTGAAGTGCTTCACCTTTATCGGCGTAGTTTCAGATATGCTGACTGGGGGATAGAAGGGTAATCCTGATGCCTCCTGATACCCAGATTTGCCGGGGTGAAAGAGGATGCCCGCCATTGCCTGTTATTTCATGGATGAGTTATCCGCACGACTTGCTGACGGGGTCTGAATCGCTTTTTTTGTATATAATGCGTCTGAAATTTCATACCACAGGCGAAACGATCATGACGCAGGATGAATTGAAAAAAGCAGTAGGATGGGCGGCACTTCAGTATGTTCAGCCCGGAACCATTGTTGGTGTTGGTACAGGTTCCACCGCCGCACACTTTATTGATGCACTCGGCACGATGAAAGGTCAGATTGAAGGGGCAGTTTCCAGCTCGGATGCATCCACTGAAAAACTAAAAAGCCTTGGCATTCATGTGTTTGACCTCAATGAAGTTGACAGCCTCGGCATCTACGTTGACGGTGCAGATGAAATCAACGGCCATATGCAGATGATCAAAGGCGGCGGCGCGGCGCTGACGCGTGAAAAAATCATTGCCTCGGTTGCAGAGAAATTTATCTGCATCGCGGACGCCTCCAAGCAGGTCGATATTCTGGGTAAATTCCCGTTGCCGGTGGAAGTGATTCCGATGGCGCGTAGTGCAGTGGCTCGTCAACTGGTGAAACTTGGTGGTCGTCCGGAATATCGTCAGGGCGTGGTGACTGATAACGGCAACGTGATCCTCGACGTCCACGGTATGGAAATCCTTGATCCGGTGGCGATGGAAAATGCGATTAACGCGATTCCGGGTGTGGTTACTGTTGGTCTGTTTGCCAACCGTGGCGCGGACGTCGCGCTGATTGGCACGCCTGACGGCGTTAAAACCATTGTGAAATGATCTGACGGGGGAGTTCGTCCCCCGTTAAAAATTTTTTGCATTGTTAAATTTGGTGACATCTATCACGTTTTTAACTCACTTTTGCCTAACACGCTAAAGAACGTCTCATCTTCAGCATTTTCTTCTGTTAATCAACCTCTCGTGATATTTCCTCAACATCGCGACGCAAACGTTCATATTGCCGCATTATTATTTTTTGATATGTTGAAAGGCGGATGCAAATCCACACACAACATTTCAAAGACAGGATTGGGTAAATGGCAAAGGTATCGCTGGAGAAAGACAAGATTAAGTTTCTGCTGGTAGAAGGCGTGCACCAAAAGGCGCTGGAAAGTCTTCGCGCGGCAGGTTACACCAACATCGAATTTCATAAAGGCGCGCTGGATGATGAACAATTAAAAGAATCCATCCGCGATGCCCACTTCATCGGCCTGCGATCCCGAACCCATCTGACCGAAGAAGTGATCAATGCCGCAGAAAAGCTGGTCGCTATTGGCTGTTTTTGCATAGGCACAAACCAGGTTGATTTAAATGCTGCGGCAAAACGCGGGATTCCGGTATTTAACGCACCGTTTTCGAATACGCGTTCTGTCGCTGAGCTGGTGATTGGTGAACTTCTGCTGCTATTGCGCGGAGTGCCGGAAGCCAACGCCAAAGCGCACCGTGGCGTGTGGAACAAACTGGCGGCGGGGTCTTTTGAAGCGCGCGGCAAAAAGCTGGGTATCATTGGTTATGGTCATATCGGTACGCAGCTTGGCATTCTGGCGGAGTCGCTGGGGATGTATGTTTACTTCTATGATATTGAAAACAAACTGCCGCTGGGTAACGCGACGCAGGTGCAACATCTTTCCGACTTGCTGAATATGAGCGACGTGGTGAGCCTGCATGTGCCTGAAAACCCGTCTACCAAAAACATGATGGGCGCGAAAGAGATCTCACTGATGAAGCCCGGCTCGCTGCTGATTAACGCTTCGCGCGGTACTGTGGTCGATATTCCGGCGCTGTGTGACGCACTGGCGAGCAAACATCTGGCTGGCGCGGCAATCGATGTATTCCCAACAGAACCAGCGACCAACAGCGATCCGTTTACTTCTCCGCTGTGCGAATTCGACAACGTCCTGCTGACGCCGCACATTGGCGGTTCGACTCAGGAAGCGCAGGAGAATATCGGCCTGGAAGTTGCGGGTAAATTGATCAAGTACTCTGACAATGGCTCCACGCTCTCTGCGGTGAACTTCCCGGAAGTCTCGCTGCCGCTGCACGGTGGCCGCCGTCTGATGCACATCCACGAAAACCGTCCGGGCGTGCTGACTGCGCTGAACAAAATTTTTGCCGAGCAGGGCGTTAACATCGCCGCGCAGTATCTGCAAACGTCTGCTCAGATGGGCTACGTAGTTATTGATATTGAAGCAGATGAAGACGTTGCTGAAAAAGCATTACAGGCAATGAAAGCGATTCCGGGCACCATTCGCGCCCGTCTGCTGTACTGATTTCCCTTCTCTGACAAACAACGGGCAGGTCGCTGACTTGCCCGTTTTTTTATCCCTTTTCCCGCGCTTATCACTGCATTTGCAGTGTGCTGCAATCGCCTTTGCGAGTCTGCTCGAAGAAATAAATCAAAGCCAGATCAATGCGTTGCCTTTATTCGAAGAGGATTTACGATGGCGGGACAGCACAGGGCTGTAACGGTAAAGCCCTCACCGAAGCGAGGGCTTGAAGGAGAAGGGTTATGATGCGACTTGTCATCATACTGATTGTACTGTTACTGATAAGTTTCGGAGCTTATTAACAGTCAGTCTCAGGGGAGGAGCAATCCTCCCTTACCCTTACTCACTAAATTAGGTCAAAGAATCAACGATGTCAATCAGGGCGATGCAGGTGTATCGCCCTCACCACTCCCAGACTTTCGACGGTGTAACCACTGCAGGCAATGGGATATCCCACTCTTCAACCGGCAGTTTTTCTACTAACTGGCAATCATGCGCATAACCTACCGGCTGCATTTTGTAGTGCTGCCAGTTTTGCAATGTCCGATCATAAAAACCGCCGCCCATTCCCAGGCGTTGACCGTACTCATCAAAGGCTACCAGCGGCGTGACCAGCACATCTAACCGGGAAAGGGGAAGCACATCGCGCACGTCCAGTTTCGGCTCGTGGATCTTCAATCTGTTCATCACCAATTCGCTTTGCGGATGGTAATTCAGGAACAGTAAGTTACCAGCACTAAAAGGGTGTAAAACTGGAAGATACACGCGCTTACCGGCACGCCAGAGTTGTTCTATGAGCGGTTGGGTGTCGAGCTCGCCATCAAAAGAGAGGAATACAGCGACCGTATGCGCCATCACCACCGGGGGATAAGTCATCATCCGGGTAGCGGCTTGTTGACCCATTTCTTGCTGTTGTTCCGGCGTTAACGCACGACGACGTTGCCGAATCATTTTGCGGATTTCTTGTCGGGATAATGTCAGTGGGAGTTCTGGTAGTTGCGTCATGGCTGGTGCCAGGTAAGAAGGGAATCTCCGAGATGCCGCCGCAGGCTGTAACCCTTGAACCCTTGGTTCAAGGTGAATGTGTCGTCGCAGTTTTAAGGCTTCTCGGACGAACCGAGCATGCTCACCAACCACGGAGCGCCACATTCTTGTGGTATGAAATATCGGCTCAGGGGACTGGCCCGCTTGCGAACATCTCAGAGAAATTTTGTCTTCACGGTTACTCTACCACAGTAAACCGAAAAGTGTCATTCAAAGTTTTGGTTCGTTTTTTCGGTGATGCGACCTTGTTCAAGTAACGCTTGTTCTATGGTCTGTTGCAGCATCCGAATACGCTGTTCCATACTTGCCGCGTAGTCACGAGTCTTCGCTTTTTCTTGCGCTAACTCATAGCTGATATTCAATGCAGCAATGAAGACCAACTGTTCAGTATTTGTGACTCTAGTGCGTTCTTTCAGATCTTGCAACCGCTGATTCAGATCGTCTGCGGCCTGATTCAACGCATCCCTTTGGTCAGGCGGGCAGTTCACACGCAGTGAACGGCCAAAAATTTGGATATCGACGGGTTGTGCAGACATGCCACCTTCCTGCTGATTGACTGCGCTTCCTTCGTCTTCAGACTCATGGTCTGCGAAGGGGCGAACTATAGCTACCCTGATGAGAAGAGACAAGCCCTTTTCTGGTTCACCAGGGTCCAAAGTGGTAGCATATCATGAATCTTCCTCCCTTTGATGACGAATGCTTATGTCTATACAGAACGAAATGCCTGGTTACAACGAAATGAACCAGTATCTGAACCAACAAGGGACGGGTCTGACCCCTGCTGAGATGCACGGTTTAATCAGCGGGATGATTTGCGGTGGCAATGACGACAGTTCATGGTTGCCGCTGCTTCACGACCTGACGAACGAAGGCATGGCTTTCGGTCATGAGCTGGCACAGGCATTGCGCAAAATGCACTCAGCCACCAGCGATGCCCTGCAGGATGACGGCTTCCTTTTTCAGCTTTATCTGCCTGATGGCGATGATGTCAGCGTTTTCGATCGCGCTGATGCGCTGGCAGGCTGGGTAAATCACTTCCTGCTTGGTCTTGGCGTGACTCAGCCGAAGCTGGATAAAGTGACTGGCGAAACCGGTGAAGCCATCGACGATCTGCGTAACATCGCGCAACTGGGATATGACGAAGACGAAGATCAGGAAGAGCTGGAAATGTCGCTTGAAGAGATCATCGAGTACGTCCGTGTTGCCGCGCTGTTATGCCACGACACCTTTACTCATCCGCAACCGACCGCGCCAGAAGTACAAAAACCAACTCTACACTAAAAACAAAAAACGTAAGGAGAGTGTTATGAGTGATATATCCCCGCAAGAATTTCAGCGTCGCCGTCAGGCTCTGGTGGAGCAAATGCAACCCGGCAGCGCCGCGCTGATTTTTGCCGCCCCGGAAGTGACCCGTAGCGCCGACAGCGAATATCCGTATCGTCAAAACAGTGACTTCTGGTACTTCACCGGCTTTAACGAACCGGAAGCGGTGCTGGTGCTGATTAAAAGCGATGACACTCATAACCACAGCGTTCTGTTTAACCGTGTGCGCGATCTGACGGCGGAGATCTGGTTTGGTCGTCGCTTAGGTCAGGATGCCGCGCCAGAGAAACTGGGCGTTGACCGTGCACTGGCGTTCAGCGAAATCAATCAGCAACTTTATCAACTGCTTAATGGCCTGGATGTGATTTATCACGCTCAGGGCGAATATACCTATGCTGATGAAATCGTGAACAGCGCGCTGGAAAAACTGCGTAAAGGCTCACGGCAAAATCTCACCGCTCCGGCAACGATGATCGACTGGCGTCCTGTTGTTCATGAAATGCGCCTGTTCAAATCGCCAGAAGAGATTGCCGTACTTCACCGCGCGGGGGAAATCACCGCACTGGCGCACACCCGGGCGATGGAAAAATGCCGTCCGGGAATGTTCGAGTACCATCTGGAAGGCGAAATTCACCACGAATTTAACCGCCACGGCGCGCGCTATCCTTCCTATAACACCATTGTCGGCAGCGGTGAAAACGGCTGCATTCTGCACTACACCGAAAACGAGTGTGAACTGCGCGACGGCGACCTGGTGTTGATTGACGCGGGCTGTGAATATAAAGGTTACGCTGGCGATATTACCCGTACCTTCCCGGTCAACGGCAAATTCACTCAGGCTCAGCGTGAAATCTACGACATTGTGCTGGAGTCTCTCGAAACCAGCCTGCGTCTGTATCGTCCGGGAACTTCCATTCAGGAAGTCACCGGGGAAGTGGTGCGTATCATGATTAGCGGCCTGGTAAAACTGGGCATCCTGAAAGGTGATGTTGATGAACTGATCGCTCAGAACGCCCATCGTCCTTTCTTTATGCATGGCCTTAGCCACTGGTTAGGACTGGATGTCCATGATGTGGGCATTTATGGCCAGGAGCGCTCGCGCATTCTTGAACCGGGTATGGTACTGACCGTAGAGCCAGGTCTGTATATCGCGCCGGATGCGGATGTGCCAGAACAATATCGCGGTATCGGCATTCGTATTGAAGACGACATTGTGATTACCGAAACTGGCAACGAAAACCTCACCGCCAGCGTGGTGAAAAAGCCGGAAGAAATCGAAGCGTTGATGGCAGCTGCGAGAAAGCAATGAGCGTAATCATCGTCGGTGGCGGCATGGCGGGCGCGACGCTGGCGCTGGCTATTTCCCGGTTAAGTCACGGGGCGCTGCCGGTACATTTGATTGAAGCGACTGCGCCAGAGTCACATGCCCATCCGGGCTTTGATGGCCGGGCTATTGCGCTGGCGGCGGGCACCTGCCAGCAACTGGCACGTATCGGCGTCTGGCAATCTTTGGCTGATTGCGCAACCGCCATCACTACCGTGCATGTCAGCGATCGCGGTCATGCCGGATTCGTCACCCTCGCCGCAGAAGATTATCAACTGGCGGCGCTGGGGCAGGTTGTCGAGTTGCACAATGTCGGACAACGACTGTTTGCGCTGTTGCGCAAAGCGCCTGGCGTAACGCTGCACTGTCCGGATCGCGTGGCTAACGTTGCTCGTACTCAGAGTAACGTTGAGGTGAAACTGGAGAGTGGTGAGACGCTGACGGGGCGCGTGCTGGTAGCCGCTGACGGCACCCATTCAGCGTTAGCCACCGCGTGCGGCGTTGACTGGCAGCAGGAGCCTTACGAGCAACTGGCGGTGATTGCCAACGTTGCGACCTCCGTTGCGCACGAAGGACGCGCTTTTGAACGCTTCACGAAACATGGCCCGTTGGCGATGTTGCCGATGTCTGACGGACGCTGTTCGCTGGTCTGGTGTCATCCACTGGAACGGCGCGAAGAGGTACTGGCGTGGAGTGATGATGAGTTCTGCCGTGAACTCCAGTCTGCGTTTGGCTGGCGACTGGGGCAAATTACCCACGCCGGAAAACGCAGTGCTTATCCGCTGGCGTTAACCCGCGCCGCCAAACCTATTACCCATCGCACCGTGCTGGTGGGCAATGCAGCGCAAACCCTGCACCCGATTGCCGGGCAAGGATTTAACCTCGGTATGCGTGATGTGATGAGCCTTGCTGAAACTCTGACTCAGGCGCAGGAACGCGGAGAGGATATCGGTGATTACGGCATTTTGTGCCGTTACCATCAGCGTCGGCAGAGCGATCGCGAAGCGACTATTGGTGTAACAGACAGCCTTGTTCATATTTTTGCCAACCGCTGGGCGCCGCTGGTTGTTGGGCGCAACATCGGGCTGATGGCAATGGAATTATTCACTCCGGCACGTGATGTGCTGGCGCAGCGCACCCTTGGTTGGGTGGCGCGTTGAAGGCGGTTTTAAGGAATAAACAATGCAAAGTGTTGATGTAGCCATTGTTGGCGGCGGCATGGTGGGGCTGGCGGTTGCCTGCGGCTTACAGGGCAGCGGCTTACGCGTCGCCGTACTGGAGCAGCGCGTACCTGAACCTCTGGCGGCGGATGCACCACCACAATTGCGCGTTTCGGCTATCAATGCCGCTAGCGAAAAATTACTTACCCGTCTTGGCGTCTGGCAGGACATTATGTCCCGTAGAGCCAGTTGCTATCACGGCATGGAAGTGTGGGACAAAGACAGCTTTGGTCACATCTCGTTTGACGATCAGAGCATGGGCTATAGCCATCTTGGGCATATTGTTGAAAACTCAGTTATTCACTATGCGCTGTGGAACAAAGCGCAGCAGTCGTCAGATATCACCCTGCTAGCCCCCGCAGAATTACAGCAGGTCGCCTGGGGAGAGAACGAAACCTTCCTGACACTGAAAGACGGCAGTATGTTAACGGCGCGTCTGGTGATTGGCGCAGACGGGGCAAACTCCTGGTTGCGCAACAAAGCCGATATTCCGCTGACTTTCTGGGATTATCAGCATCACGCGCTGGTGGCGACCATTCGCACTGAAGAACCGCATGACGCAGTAGCGCGGCAGGTTTTCCATGGCGAAGGCATTCTGGCCTTTTTACCGCTTAGCGATCCGCATCTTTGTTCGATTGTCTGGTCACTGTCGCCAGAGGAAGCGCAGCGGATGCAGCAGGCAGGCGAAGACGAATTTAATCGCGCGTTAAATATCGCTTTTGATAATCGCCTGGGCTTATGCAAGGTTGAGAGCGAGCGTCAGGTGTTTCCGCTGACGGGGCGTTATGCGCGCCAGTTTGCCGCGCACCGTCTGGCGCTGGTGGGCGACGCTGCGCATACCATTCATCCGCTGGCGGGGCAGGGCGTTAATCTCGGCTTTATGGATGCTGCAGAGCTGATTGCTGAACTGAAACGGTTGCATCGTCAGGGCAAAGACATCGGACAGTATATTTACCTGCGTCGCTATGAGCGTAGCCGCAAGCACAGTGCGGCGCTGATGCTGGCTGGTATGCAGGGCTTTCGCGATCTGTTTTCCGGGGGCAATCCGGCGAAAAAACTGCTGCGTGATATTGGCCTGAAACTGGCCGATACGCTTCCTGGCGTTAAACCACAACTGATCCGTCAGGCTATGGGATTAAATGATTTGCCTGAATGGCTGCGTTAAAAATTTCTCCTCAACTGTTTATTTGATACCCATCACACTTTCTTCTCCCGGTTTTTTCGCCGGGAGATTTTGCTCATTTGAAATAAACTAATTTCACCATCAATTTCGCATTATATTTTCTAATGTTACGATTTTTTTATTGAGTGATTTTTGGCATATTTTCAGTTCTTAATATTGGTTTATCCAAATCGCATTCCTGAAAGCATCATATTTGTATAAAAATAAAATAAATTTTTGGTTTTTTATTCTGTTGAGATTTTTGTGTTTTTTAACCATAAGCTAATGTGATGATCAATTTTACCTTATGGTTAACCGTCTGTTTCGGTGGTAAGTTCAGGGAAAAGAGAACGATTGCGTTGGGGACCGGGAGTGGCTCCGATGCTGGGTTTCGTGGTGATATTTTCGCCATGAAAAGTTGTCAGCCCCGCTTATTCAATGAGGACAAGATGGCACAACAGACTCCTTTGTACGAACAACACACGCTTTGCGGCGCTCGCATGGTAGATTTCCACGGCTGGATGATGCCGCTGCATTACGGTTCGCAAATCGACGAACATCATGCGGTACGTACCGATGCCGGAATGTTTGATGTGTCACATATGACCATCGTCGATCTTCGCGGCTGCCGCACCCGGGAGTTTCTGCGTTATCTGCTGGCGAACGATGTGGCGAAGCTCACCAAAAGCGGCAAAGCCCTTTACTCGGGGATGTTGAATGCCTCTGGCGGTGTGATAGATGATCTCATCGTCTACTACTTTACTGAAGATTTCTTCCGCCTCGTTGTTAACTCCGCCACCCGCGAAAAAGACCTCTCCTGGATTACCCAACACGCTGAACCTTTCGGCATCGACATTACCGTTCGTGATGACCTTTCCATGATTGCCGTGCAAGGGCCGAATGCGCAGGCAAAAGCTGCCACACTGTTTAATGACGCCCAGCGTCAGGCGGTGGAAGGGATGAAACCGTTCTTTGGCGTGCAGGCGGGCGATCTGTTTATTGCCACCACCGGTTACACCGGTGAAGCGGGTTATGAAATTGCGCTGCCCAATGAAAAAGCGGCCGATTTCTGGCGCGCGCTAGTGGAAGCGGGTGTTAAACCCTGTGGCCTGGGCGCGCGTGACACACTGCGTCTGGAAGCGGGTATGAATCTTTATGGTCAGGAGATGGACGAAACTATTTCTCCTTTAGCCGCCAATATGGGCTGGACTATCGCCTGGGAACCGGCAGATCGTGACTTCATCGGTCGTGAAGCTCTGGAAGTGCAGCGTGAGCATGGCACAGAAAAACTGGTTGGTCTGGTGATGACCGAAAAAGGCGTGCTGCGTAATGAACTGCCGGTACGTTTTACTGACGCGCAGGGCAACCAGCATGAAGGCATTATCACCAGCGGTACTTTCTCCCCGACGCTGGGTTACAGCATTGCGCTGGCGCGCGTGCCGGAAGGTATTGGTGAAACAGCGATTGTGCAAATTCGCAACCGTGAAATGCCGGTTAAAGTGACGAAACCTGTTTTTGTGCGTAACGGCAAAGCCGTCGCGTGATTTACTTTTTTGGAGATTGATTGATGAGCAACGTACCAGCAGAACTGAAATACAGCAAAGAACACGAATGGCTGCGTAAAGAAGCCGACGGCACTTACACCGTTGGCATCACCGAACACGCTCAGGAGCTGTTAGGCGATATGGTGTTTGTTGACCTGCCGGAAGTGGGCGCAACGGTTAGCGCGGGCGATGACTGCGCGGTTGCCGAATCAGTAAAAGCGGCGTCAGACATTTATGCGCCAGTAAGCGGTGAAATCGTGGCGGTAAACGACGCACTGAGCGATTCCCCGGAACTGGTGAACAGCGAACCGTATGCAGGCGGTTGGATCTTTAAAATCAAAGCCAGCGATGAAAGCGAACTGGATTCACTGCTGGATGCGACCGCATACGAAGCATTGTTAGAAGACGAGTAACGGCTTTATTCCTCTTCTACGGGAGAGGATCAGGGTGAGGAAATTTACGCCTCACCCTCACTCTCTTCGCAAGGAGAGAGGTTCACAATTCACTGCACGTTTCAGGAACCATCGCTCATGACACAGACGTTAAGCCAGCTTGAAAACAGCGGCGCTTTTATTGAACGCCATATCGGACCGGACGCCGCGCAACAGCAAGAAATGCTGAATGCCGTTGGTGCACAATCGTTAAACGCGCTGACCGGCCAGATTGTGCCGAAAGATATTCAGCTTGCGACTCCGCCGCAGGTTGGCGCACCGGCGACCGAATACGCCGCACTGGCAGAACTCAAGGCTATTGCCAGTCGCAATAAACGCTTCACGTCTTACATCGGCATGGGTTACACCGCCGTGCAGTTACCGCCGGTTATCCTGCGTAACATGCTGGAAAATCCGGGCTGGTATACCGCGTATACCCCGTATCAACCTGAAGTTTCTCAGGGGCGCCTTGAAGCACTACTCAACTTCCAGCAGGTAACGCTGGATCTGACCGGGCTGGATATGGCTTCGGCGTCTCTGCTGGACGAAGCTACTGCTGCCGCCGAAGCAATGGCGATGGCTAAACGCGTCAGCAAACTGAAAAATGCCAATCGCTTCTTCGTTGCTTCTGACGTTCATCCGCAAACGCTGGATGTGGTTCGCACCCGTGCCGAAACATTTGGTTTTGAAGTCATTGTCGATGACGCGCAAAAAGTGCTCGATCATCAGGAAGTCTTCGGCGTGCTGTTACAGCAGGTCGGTACTACTGGTGAAATTCACGACTACACTGCGCTTATCAGCGAACTGAAATCACGCAAAATTGTGGTCAGCGTTGCCGCCGATATTATGGCGCTGGTGCTGTTAACTGCGCCGGGTAAACAGGGCGCGGATATTGTTTTTGGTTCGGCGCAACGCTTCGGCGTGCCGATGGGCTACGGTGGCCCACACGCAGCATTCTTTGCGGCGAAAGATGAATACAAACGCTCAATGCCGGGGCGCATTATCGGCGTATCGAAAGATGCGGCTGGTAATACTGCGCTACGCATGGCAATGCAGACTCGTGAACAACATATTCGTCGCGAGAAAGCGAACTCGAACATTTGTACTTCCCAGGTTCTGCTGGCAAACATCGCCAGTCTGTATGCCGTTTATCACGGTCCGGTTGGTCTGAAACGTATCGCTAACCGTATTCATCGTCTGACCGATATTCTGGCTGCGGGGCTGCAACAAAAAGGTCTGAAGCTGCGCCATGCGCACTATTTCGACACCCTTTGTGTGGAAGTGGCAGACAAAGCGGGTGTACTGACGCGTGCCGAAGCGGCTGAAATCAACCTGCGTAGCGATATCCTGAACGCGGTTGGGATCACCCTTGATGAAACCACCACGCGTGAAAACGTGATGCAGCTTTTCAGCGTGCTGCTGGGCGATAACCACGGACTGGACATCGACACGCTGGACAAAGACGTGGCTCACGACAGCCGCTCTATTCAGCCTGCGATGCTGCGCGACGACGAAATCCTCACCCATCCGGTGTTTAATCGCTATCACAGCGAAACCGAAATGATGCGCTATATGCACTCGCTGGAGCGTAAAGATCTGGCGCTGAATCAGGCGATGATCCCGCTGGGTTCCTGCACCATGAAACTGAACGCCGCCGCCGAGATGATCCCAATCACCTGGCCGGAATTTGCCGAACTGCACCCGTTCTGCCCGCCAGAACAGGCCGAAGGTTATCAGCAGATGATCGCACAACTGGCTGAGTGGCTGGTGAAACTGACCGGCTACGACGCCGTCTGTATGCAGCCGAACTCCGGTGCTCAGGGCGAATACGCGGGGCTGCTGGCGATTCGTCATTATCACGAAAGCCGCAACGAAGGGTATCGCGATATCTGCCTGATCCCGGCATCTGCGCACGGAACTAACCCCGCTTCTGCACATATGGCAGGAATGCAGGTGGTGGTTGTGGCGTGTGATAAAAACGGCAACATCGATCTGACTGATCTGCGCGCGAAAGCGGAACAGGCGGGCGATAACCTCTCCTGTATCATGGTGACCTATCCTTCCACCCACGGCGTGTACGAAGAAACGATCCGTGAAGTGTGTGAAGTTGTACACCAGTTCGGCGGTCAGGTTTACCTTGATGGCGCGAACATGAACGCCCAGGTTGGCATCACCTCGCCGGGGTTTATTGGCGCGGACGTTTCGCACCTCAACCTGCATAAAACTTTCTGCATTCCGCACGGCGGTGGCGGCCCAGGTATGGGACCGATCGGCGTGAAAGCGCATCTGGCGCCGTTTGTACCGGGTCATAGCGTGGTGCAAATCGAAGGCATGTTAACCCGTCAGGGCGCGGTTTCTGCGGCACCGTTCGGTAGCGCATCCATTCTGCCAATCAGCTGGATGTACATCCGCATGATGGGCGCAGAAGGGCTGAAAAAAGCAAGCCAGGTGGCAATTCTTAACGCCAACTATATTGCCAGCCGCCTGCAGGATGCTTTCCCGGTGCTGTATACCGGTCGCGACGGTCGCGTGGCGCACGAATGTATTCTCGATATTCGTCCGCTGAAAGAAGAAACCGGCATCAGCGAACTGGATATTGCCAAGCGCCTGATCGACTACGGTTTCCACGCGCCGACGATGTCGTTCCCGGTGGCGGGGACGCTGATGGTTGAACCGACCGAATCTGAAAGCAAAGTGGAACTGGATCGCTTTATCGACGCGATGCTGGCTATCCGCGCAGAAATTGACCAGGTGAAAGCCGGTGTCTGGCCGCTGGAAGATAACCCGCTGGTGAACGCGCCGCACATTCAGAGCGAACTGGTTGCCGAGTGGACGCATCCGTACAGCCGCGAAGTTGCGGTATTCCCGGCAGGCGTGGCAGACAAATACTGGCCGACGGTGAAACGTCTGGATGATGTTTACGGAGACCGTAACCTGTTCTGCTCCTGCGTACCGATTAGCGAATACCAGTAATTCACTGATTCGACTATCTTCTAAAGGCGCTTCGGTGCCTTTGAGGCTGATGACAAACTCAACATTGTCTGATGCACTTCGTTTATCAGGCCTACATGGTCTCTGCAATCTATTGAATTTGCACGATCTTGTAGGCTGGATAAGGCGTTCACGCCGCATCCGGCATAAAAACGCACTTTGTCATCAATTTGAAAGGCGCTTCGGCGCCTTTATTTTTGGGGAAAACAAATGGCTATAGCACTTGTGACCGGTGGTAGTCGCGGCATTGGGCGGGCAACTGCGCTGCTGCTGGCAAAAGAAGGGTATACGGTGGCGGTTAATTATCAGCAAAACCTCCACGCGGCGCAGGAAGTGGTGAACTTAATAACGCAAGCCGGTGGCAAGGCATTTGTGCTCCAGGCGGATATCAGCGACGAAAATCAGGTCATCGCAATGTTTACAGCAATCGATCAGCGTGATGAACCGTTAGCCGCGCTGGTCAATAACGCAGGAATTTTGTTTACCCAATGCACAGTGGAAAATCTCACTGCAGAGCGAATCAACCGAGTACTTTCCACCAACGTGACGGGGTATTTTCTCTGCTGCCGCGAAGCAGTAAAGCGCATGGCGCTAAAAAACGGCGGTAATGGCGGCGCTATCGTCAATGTATCTTCAGTGGCCTCACGGCTGGGATCGCCGGGGGAATACGTTGATTATGCGGCATCGAAAGGAGCGATTGATACGTTAACCACCGGATTATCGCTGGAAGTCGCCGCGCAGGGAATTCGCGTTAACGGCGTGCGGCCTGGGTTTATTTATACCGAAATGCACGCCAGCGGTGGCGAACCTGGACGCGTCGATCGCGTTAAGTCGAACATCCCCATGCAGCGCGGCGGACAGGCGGAAGAGGTCGCGCAGGCCATTGTCTGGCTGTTAAGCGATAAAGCCTCTTATGTCACGGGAAGTTTTATCGATTTGGCTGGTGGGAAATAAAGCAGGAGAGTTGTCTGACCGGATGCAACGCAACAAGCATTGCATCCGGTACTTCATCTACTTAAAGTTTCTCGCCGTTGCTGGCAATCACTTCTTTGTACCAGTTAAAGCTCTTCTTACGTGAACGCGACATATCACCAGTACCGTCGTCATGTTT
The DNA here is from genome assembly GCF_002965765.1 of Escherichia sp. MOD1-EC6819. NCBI lineage: Bacteria > Pseudomonadati > Pseudomonadota > Gammaproteobacteria > Enterobacterales > Enterobacteriaceae > Escherichia > Escherichia sp. MOD1-EC6819. The sequence goes on from NZ_PTRG01000008.1 coordinate 114,793, forward strand.
ATTCACATAGATAAAACCGTAGCGTTTGCTGTACTGCCCGGTGGTGAACGATACACAGTCGATGCAGCCCCACGGCGTGTAGCCCATCAGATCCACACCATCGTAAGTCACCGCTTTTTTCATCTCGTCAATATGGGCGCGCAGGTAGTCAATGCGGTAGTCGTCGTTGATGCTGCCATCTTCTTCCACTTTGTCGTAAGCGCCAAAACCGTTTTCGACAATAAACAGCGGCTTCTGGTAACGCTCATACAATTCGCAAAGCGCGTAACGCAGACCTACCGGATCAATCTGCCAGCCCCAGTCAGACGCTTTAACATACGGGTTCGGTACGCTGCCTTCGAAACCAGAAATTGCATCGCCGGTGCCGCCTTCGGCCTTCACCGCGTTGGTCATGTAATAGCTGAAGCCAAGATAATCGCAGGTGCCTTCGCGCAGCACATCCAGATCGCCGTCTTCCATTTTGATGTTAAATCCGCGACGTTCCCACTCGTTCAATACATAAGAAGGGTAATAGCCGCGTAGCTGGACATCGGTAAAGACGTAACGTTCGCGCATCGACTCCTGGGCAAACATTACATCGTCCGGGTTACAGGAGTAAGGATAGAGCGGCACCATCGCCAGCATACAGCCGACTTTCATCTCCGGGTTAATGCGACGCGCAGCTTTCACTGCCAGGGCGCTGGCGACAAACTGGTGATGCAGCACCTGATACATCGTCTCTTCCGGGTTTTCATGTTCGGTATACACCACGCCGGAGCAGCAGTAACCGAACAGCGGCGCACGCCAGTTACGCTGGTTGTTAATTTCGTTGAAGGTCATCCAGTATTTGACTTTGTGCTTATAGCGTTCAAATACCACTTCCGCGAAACGGACAAAGAAATCAACCACTTTACGGTTGGTCCAGCTACCGTATTGCTGCACCAGATGCAGCGGCATTTCAAAGTGGGATAGGGTGATCACCGGTTCGATATTGTATTTCAGCAGTTCATCGAACATATCGTCGTAAAACTTCAGCCCTTCTTCGTTTGGCTGAGCTTCATCGCCTTTGGGGAAAATGCGCGTCCAGGCGATGGAAGTACGAAAACATTTGAAGCCCATTTCTGCGAAGAGCTTGATGTCTTCCTTGTAGTGACCGTAAAAATCTACCGCTTCATGGTTCGGATAGTATTTACCCGGCAAGACTTCTTTGGTGATTTCGCGCGGCACGCCGTGTGCGCCACCGGTCAGTACGTCACAAATACTCGGCCCTTTGCCGCCTTTGTTCCAGCCGCCTTCGACCTGATGAGCGGCAACTGCGCCGCCCCATAAGAAATCTTTCGGTAAGGTGAGTTTTTTCACTATCATAGGCTCCAGATGAGTCAATTCTTACAGGAAATAGTACCATGCAGCCAAACGACATCACTTTTTTTCAACGATTCCAGGATGACATTCTGGCTGGGCGTAAAACCATCACAATCCGTGACGAGTCTGAATCGCACTTTAAAGCTGGCGATGTGCTTCGTGTCGGGCGCTTTGAAGATGACGGCTATTTTTGCACCATTGAAGTCACTGCAACCTCAACGGTGACGCTGGATACTCTCACAGAAAAACACGCACAACAGGAAAATATGACCCTGGCTGAATTGAAAAAGGTCATTGCCGACATCTATCCCGATCAGACACAGTTTTATGTGATTGAATTTAAATGTCTTTAAATTGAACTCACGCCTGTTAGTTGAAATTTTTCATTTAATTTCATGATTTTTCGGAGATTAATCTCAAATCAGAATTTATTTTAGCTAACAGGTGTTCACTGGAACTATTCTCAGTTACGCTGGAGAGGTATACACGTGCGTGTACGTTTCTCCGGAGTAAGTTATGGTTCAGAAGCCTCTCATTAAGCAGGGATATTCGCTGGCAGAGGAAATTGCCAACAGCGTCAGTCACGGTATTGGACTGGTGTTTGGTATCGTCGGGTTGGTATTGCTACTGGTTCAGGCGGTGGATCTCAATGCCAGCGCCACGGCGATAACCAGTTACAGCCTCTATGGCGGCAGTATGATCCTGCTGTTCCTCGCTTCGACGCTTTATCATGCCATTCCTCATCAACGGGCAAAAATGTGGCTGAAGAAATTTGACCACTGCGCCATTTATCTGTTGATTGCCGGAACCTACACGCCGTTTTTGCTGGTGGGGCTGGATTCTCCGTTAGCGCGCGGGCTGATGATTGTTATCTGGAGCCTGGCATTGCTGGGGATTCTGTTCAAACTGACCATCGCGCACCGATTTAAAATCTTATCTCTGGTGACCTATCTGGCGATGGGCTGGCTGTCGCTGGTGGTGATTTATGAAATGGCAGTTAAGCTCGCGGCGGGCAGCGTTACCTTACTGGCGGTCGGTGGCGTGGTTTACTCGCTTGGCGTGGTTTTCTACGTCTGCAAACGCATTCCCTACAACCACGCCATCTGGCACGGCTTTGTGCTCGGCGGTAGCGTGTGCCATTTTCTGGCGATCTATTTGTATATTGGGCAGGCGTAATTGGTATGCCTTTGTAGGAATGAAAAGACACACCAGCGTCGCATCAGGCATCAGAGCGCAACTGCCGGATGCGGCGTGAACGCCTTATCCGGCCTACGGGCTACGTCCCTGTTGTGATAAAGGCACCAATTCCCAGGCCTGATAAGGCGCGTCAGCGTCGCATCAGGCAATAGATGCCCGAAGCGATACAGAAATTTACTCTTCCAGCGAATACGGCAGCGGCTCGATATGCAATGTATTCGCATCGTCACGAACGCGGAAAACGCTGTCCGGTTCCATGTCGTTATTCATGACGACCTGCACTACGACCTGCCCATCTTCCAGTTTGACCGCCGCCAGCACGGTTCCGGTACGACGCCAGTTTTCGCCCATTTTCAGCTCTAAGTCTTCACCTGCTTCCGGCAGCCGGCTGGCGCTACCTGCCAGCAACCAGAGCGCGCGTTTGTTGGCACCACGGAATTTTGCTCGCGCTACCATCTCTTGCCCGGTATAGCAGCCTTTCTTAAAGCTGATGCCGCCCAGCGCCTGGAGGTTGGTCGCTTGGGGGATAAACTGCCCGCTGTTAGGCGCATCAATCACCGGGAAACCCGCTTCAATGTTTAATGCCAGCCACTGTTGGCTATTATTCAGTTCCGCTTCGCCGCGAAGCTTGTCGGTCAGCACACTGGCGGTAGTTTCATCGGTCACGATCAGAAAACGTTCTGCTGGGTGTTCAAACCAAAGCAGTGTCGTCACACCTTCTCTGACCGCCTGTTTTTCCTTCGAAGGCAGTTCGCTAAAGAGATTTGCCAGCGCGGCGCGAGCCTGAAAACCGGCAACACCGAGAAGCACACGCTCGTCGTCTGGCGCGATGGTCACTTTAGAAAATACCGCATATTTTTTCAGTTCAGTCAGTTGCGATTCACGCACGCTGCGCCGTTCAATCCACGCAAAGCCATCGCCATCGCGAAACAGACGCAAATTGCTCCACATTTTACCTTTAGCATCGCAATGTGCGGCGAGCAGGTGCTGATCTTCTGTCATCTGGCTGACATCTGCTGTCACCTGACCTTGTATATATTTTTCGCTGTCCGTGCCAGTAATGGTGGCAAGCGCCCAGTCATCAAGCGTCATCAGTGTCAACGGTAAACGGGCAGAAGCCGTAGGCTGACGGGGAGGAAAAGGTGTAAAAGCCATAATGGAGTCCTGTTTTACAAACGGCGTAATTAATGACTAATGGTAAAAGAGCTATGGGGCATTGCAAGTGCTTTCACTACGCGATCTGTGCCTTCAGCCAGGCTTTGCGAGGTGACTTCCAAAAAAATGAAGCCTTTGAATTGTTGTGGATTAATTTCGCGATCGTGATTGTGTTTACCGATATTCCCGCAAAAGAAGTCGAAAAACACGTTACAATAGCCAGGTACTGGATTTTCGTGAGACAGGAAGAAGATGGACATTAACAACAAAGCCCGCATTCATTGGGCATGCCGCCGTGGTATGCGCGAACTTGATATTTCGATCATGCCGTTTTTCGAACATGAGTACGACAGCTTAAGCGATGACGAAAAACACATCTTTATTCGTCTGCTGGAATGTGACGATCCCGATCTGTTCAACTGGCTGATGAATCACGGTAAACCGGCCGATGCAGAACTGGAAATGATGGTCCGACTCATCCAGACACGGAACCGGGAACGTGGTCCTGTGGCAATCTGAACTGCGCGTCTCCTGGCGCGCGCAGTGGCTTTCCTTGCTGATTCATGGGCTGGTTGCCGCTGTTATTTTGCTCATGCCCTGGCCGCTTAGTTACACCCCGTTATGGCTGGTGTTGCTTTCGCTGGTGGTGTTTGATTGCGTCCGCAGCCAGCGACGCATTAATGCTCGCCAGGGGGAAATTCGCCTGTTGATGGACGGGCGTTTGCGTTGGCAAGGGCAGGAGTGGAGCATCGTCAAAGCGCCGTGGATGATTAAGAGCGGCATGATGCTGCGTTTACGTTCTGACAGCGGTAAACGGCAACATTTATGGCTGGCAGCCGACAGCATGGATGAAGCCGAATGGCGGGATTTGCGGCGGATTTTGTTACAGCAGGAGACGCAAAGATAATGGCGACGGCAAAGCGAGTGCGCTATGCCGTCAGTAATCTCAGGCGTAATGCTCTGCCATTTCGTTGAGGATTTGCTCACACCAGCTCTGAATACGCTCGTCGCTAAGGTCATACTGGTTAGTTTCGTCCAGCGCCAGACCCACGAACAGTTGTCCGTCAGCAATCACCGGTTTCGGGCTGGTAAACTCATATCCTTCCGTTGGCCAGTAGCCGACGAACTTCACGCCTTTGGTCGAGAGTTTGTCATGCAGCATACCGAGTGCATCGAGGAACCACTCACCATATCCCAGTTGATCGCCTAATCCATATAGCGCAACAATTTTACCTTTGAGATTCAGGTCGTCGAGCTGATCCCAGACGGCTTCCCAGTCTTCCTGGATTTCGCCAAAATCCCAGGTTGGGATACCCAGAATGAGCACATCGTACTGCTCCATTAATTTCGGAGAGTCGTCCTTGAGGTTATGTAAGGTCACCAGTTCTGGGCCGATAATATCGCGGATTTTTTCTGCCGCCATTTCGGTGTAACAGGTGCTGGAACCGTAAAAAAGACCCATATTCATAACGTAAGCTTCTCGATTCTGCTGTGGCTTTTGCGGCTAGTGTATCAGAATCGCTTTAGTCACGGCACAATAAGGCATAATGGATCAAACGAGTAACGATAAGGGGCGCAAGTGAAACAGGATCTGGCATGCATCGAGCAGTTTCTTGATGCCCTGTGGCTGGAGAAAAATCTGGCAGAAAATACGTTGAACGCATATCGTCGCGATCTGTCAATGATGGTGGAGTGGTTGCATCATCGTGGATTGACGCTGGCAACGGCGCAAAGCGGCGACTTACAGGCATTACTGGCAGAACGGCTGGAAGGCGGGTATAAAGCCACCAGTTCCGCTCGTTTGCTGAGTGCGGTGCGCCGATTGTTCCAGTATCTTTATCGCGAAAAGTTCCGTGAAGACGATCCCAGTGCGCATCTTGCTTCGCCGAAATTACCCCAGCGTCTACCGAAAGATTTAAGTGAAGCGCAAGTCGAAAGGTTATTGCAGGCACCGTTGGTTGATCAGCCTCTGGAGCTACGCGACAAAGCGATGCTCGAAGTGCTGTATGCTACCGGATTGCGTGTCTCTGAACTTGTAGGGTTGACGATGAGCGATATCAGCTTGCGTCAGGGCGTGGTGCGGGTAATCGGTAAAGGCAATAAAGAACGCCTGGTGCCGTTAGGTGAAGAGGCAGTCTACTGGCTGGAAACCTATCTGGAACACGGGCGACCGTGGTTGCTAAACGGTGTGTCGATTGATGTACTGTTTCCCAGCCAGCGTGCGCAGCAGATGACGAGACAAACTTTCTGGCATCGCATTAAACATTATGCCGTGCTGGCGGGTATCGACAGCGAAAAGCTGTCACCGCATGTGTTGCGTCACGCTTTTGCCACTCATTTATTAAATCATGGTGCGGATTTACGCGTGGTACAGATGCTACTGGGCCACAGCGATCTTTCCACCACGCAAATTTATACGCATGTCGCTACTGAGCGTCTGCGGCAACTTCATCAACAGCATCACCCTCGGGCGTGATAGCTGAAAAGAACAGGATGACTTATGAAGAAAGGTTTTATGTTGTTTACTTTGTTGACGGCGTTTTCTGGCTTTGCTCAGGCTGATGACACGGCAATTCAACAAACGCTAGCCAAAATGGGCATTAAAAGCAGCGATATTCAGCCAGCACCCGTGGCAGGCATGAAGACAGTTCTGACTAACAGCGGTGTGTTGTACATCACCGATGATGGTAAACACATCATTCAGGGGCCAATGTATGACGTTAGCGGCGCGGCACCGATCAACGTCACCAACCAGATGCTGTTAAAGCAACTGAATGCGCTGGAAAAAGAGATGATTATCTACAAAGCGCCGCAAGAAAAGCACGTCATCACCGTGTTTACCGACATTACCTGCGGTTACTGCCACAAAATGCATGAGCAGATGGCTGACTACAACGCGCTGGGGATCACCGTGCGTTATCTCGCGTTCCCGCGCCAGGGGCTGGAGAGCCAGGCTGAACAACAAATGAAAGCCATCTGGTGTGCAAAAGATAAAAACAAAGCGTTTGATGATGTGATGGCAGGTAAAGCTGCCACTCCGGCAAGTTGCGATATTGATATTGCCGACCATTACGCACTTGGCGTACAGCTTGGCGTTAGCGGTACTCCGGCAGTTGTGCTGAGCAATGGCACACTTGTTCCGGGTTACCAGCCGCCGAAAGCGATGAAAGAATTCCTCGACGAACATCAAAAAATGACCAGCGGTAAATAATTCGCGTGAAACAACAGATACAACTTCGTCGTCGTGAAGTCGACGAAACGGCAGACTTGCCCGCTGACTTGCCCCCCTTGCTGCGGCGTTTATACGCCAGTCGGGGCGTGCGCAGCGCGCAGGAACTGGAGCGCAGCGTTAAAGGTATGCTGCCCTGGCAGCAACTGAGCGGTGTCGAAAAGGCCGTTGAGATCCTTTACAACGCTTTTCGCGAAGGAACGCGGATTATTGTGGTCGGGGATTTCGATGCCGACGGTGCCACCAGCACAGCTCTTAGCGTGCTGGCGATGCGTTCTCTCGGCTGTGACAACATCGACTACCTTGTACCGAACCGTTTCGAAGACGGTTACGGCTTAAGTCCTGAAGTGGTCGATCAAGCTCATGCGCGTGGTGCGCAGTTGATTGTAACGGTTGATAACGGCATTTCTTCTCACGCAGGAGTTGAACATGCTCGCTCGTTGGGCATTCCGGTTATTGTTACCGATCATCATTTGCCTGGCGAAACTTTACCTGCGGCGGAAGCCATTATTAATCCTAATCTGCGTGACTGCGAGTTCCCGTCGAAATCGCTGGCAGGCGTTGGCGTAGCGTTTTATCTGATGCTGGCGTTACGCACCTTTTTGCGCGATCGGGGGTGGTTCGATGAGCGTGGTATCGCAATACCGAATCTGGCGGAATTGCTGGATCTGGTGGCGCTGGGTACGGTGGCGGACGTAGTGCCGCTGGACGCCAATAATCGCATTCTGACCTGGCAGGGGATGAGTCGCATTCGTGCCGGGAAATGCCGCCCGGGGATTAAAGCCCTGCTGGAAGTGGCAAACCGCGATGCACAAAAACTCGCTGCCAGCGATTTAGGTTTTGCGCTGGGGCCGCGTCTCAATGCCGCCGGACGACTGGATGATATGTCCGTTGGCGTGGCACTGTTACTTTGCGACAACATCGGCGAAGCGCGCGTTCTGGCTAATGAGCTTGATGCACTAAACCAGACGCGAAAAGAGATTGAACAGGGAATGCAGGTCGAAGCACTGACCTTGTGCGAGCAACTGGAGCGTAGCCGCGATACGCTGCCTGGCGGGCTGGCAATGTATCACCCTGAATGGCATCAGGGCGTCGTTGGTATTCTGGCTTCGCGCATCAAAGAGCGTTTTCATCGTCCGGTTATCGCCTTTGCGCCTGCGGGCGACGGTACGCTGAAAGGTTCTGGTCGCTCCATCCAGGGATTGCATATGCGTGATGCGCTGGAGCGGTTAGACACGCTCTACCCTGGCATGATGCTCAAGTTTGGCGGTCATGCGATGGCGGCAGGATTGTCGCTGGAAGAGGACAAATTCGAACTCTTTCAGCAACGCTTTGGCGAACTGGTTACCGAGTGGCTGGATCCGGCATTATTACAGGGTGAAGTAGTTTCCGACGGCCCGTTAAGTGCAGCGGAGATGACCATGGAAGTTGCGCAACTGCTGCGTGATGCCGGTCCGTGGGGGCAGATGTTCCCGGAACCGCTGTTTGACGGTCATTTTCGCCTGCTGCAACAGCGGTTGGTGGGAGAGCGCCATCTGAAGGTTATGGTTGAACCGGTCGGCGGCGGCCCGCTGCTGGATGGTATTGCTTTTAATGTCGATACCGCCCTCTGGCCGGATAACGGCGTTCGTGAAGTACAACTGGCCTACAAGCTGGATATCAACGAGTTTCGCGGCAACCGCAGTCTACAGATTATCATCGATAATATCTGGCCACTTTAGCATCGTCCTCTCTATAAAAAAGAGTGTGGATTGGGTACAATCCCGCTCTTATCACCGCATTTTGACTAGCTCAATAAAAGAAATCAGACCATGTTTGAAATTAATCCGGTAAATAATCGCATTCAGGACCTCACGGAACGCTCCGACGTTCTTAGGGGGTATCTTTGACTACGACGCCAAGAAAGAGCGTCTGGAAGAAGTAAACGCCGAGCTGGAACAGCCGGATGTCTGGAACGAACCCGAACGCGCACAGGCGCTGGGTAAAGAGCGTTCCTCCCTCGAGGCTGTTGTCGATACCCTCGACCAAATGAAACAAGGGCTGGAAGATGTTTCCGGTCTGCTGGAACTGGCTGTAGAAGCTGACGACGAAGAAACCTTTAACGAAGCCGTTGCTGAACTCGACGCCCTGGAAGAAAAACTGGCGCAGCTTGAGTTCCGCCGCATGTTCTCCGGCGAATATGACAGCGCCGACTGCTACCTTGATATCCAGGCTGGTTCCGGCGGTACGGAAGCGCAGGACTGGGCAAGTATGCTTGAGCGTATGTATCTGCGCTGGGCAGAATCGCGCGGTTTCAAAACTGAAATTATCGAAGAGTCGGAAGGTGAAATAGCGGGTATCAAATCCGTAACTATCAAGATCTCCGGCGATTACGCTTATGGTTGGCTGCGCACAGAAACCGGTGTTCACCGTCTGGTGCGTAAAAGCCCGTTTGACTCCGGCGGTCGTCGCCACACGTCGTTTAGTTCCGCGTTTGTTTACCCAGAAGTGGATGACGATATTGATATCGAAATCAACCCAGCGGATCTGCGCATTGATGTCTATCGCGCGTCCGGTGCGGGCGGTCAGCACGTTAACCGTACCGAATCTGCGGTGCGTATTACTCACATCCCGACCGGGATTGTGACCCAGTGCCAGAACGACCGTTCCCAGCACAAGAACAAAGACCAGGCCATGAAGCAGATGAAAGCAAAACTTTATGAGCTGGAGATGCAGAAGAAGAATGCTGAGAAACAGGCGATGGAAGACAATAAATCTGACATCGGCTGGGGCAGCCAGATTCGTTCTTATGTCCTTGATGACTCCCGCATTAAAGATCTGCGCACCGGGGTTGAAACCCGCAACACGCAGGCAGTGCTGGATGGCAGCCTGGATCAATTTATCGAAGCAAGTTTGAAAGCTGGGTTATAAGGAACCAACATGTCTGAACAACACGTACAAGGCACTGACGCGGTAACCGATCTTAACAATGAACTGAAAACTCGTCGCGAAAAGCTGGCGAACCTGCGCGAGCAGGGGATTGCCTTTCCGAATGATTTTCGTCGCGACCATACTTCTGACCAACTGCATACAGACTTCGACGGTAAAGAGAACGAAGAGCTGGAAGAGTTGAACATCGAAGTTGCTGTAGCTGGTCGCATGATGACTCGCCGAATTATGGGTAAAGCCTCTTTCGTTACCCTGCAGGACGTCGGTGGTCGCATTCAGCTGTATGTAGCTCGTGATGATCTGCCGGAAGGCGTTTATAACGATCAATTTAAGAAATGGGATCTTGGCGATATTATCGGCGCAAAAGGTAAGCTGTTTAAAACCAAAACCGGCGAGCTGTCTATTCACTGCACCGAGCTGCGTCTGCTGACCAAAGCACTGCGCCCGCTGCCAGACAAATTCCACGGCTTGCAAGATCAGGAAGCGCGTTATCGTCAGCGTTATCTGGATCTCATCTCTAACGATGATTCCCGCAACACCTTTAAAGTGCGTTCACAGATCCTCTCTGGCATTCGCCAGTTCATGGTGAATCGCGGCTTTATGGAAGTTGAAACCCCGATGATGCAGGTGATCCCGGGCGGTGCGGCAGCACGTCCGTTTATTACCCATCACAACGCGCTGGATCTCGACATGTACCTGCGTATTGCGCCGGAACTGTACCTCAAGCGTCTGGTGGTTGGCGGTTTTGAACGCGTGTTCGAAATCAACCGTAACTTCCGTAACGAAGGTATCTCCGTGCGCCATAACCCAGAGTTCACCATGATGGAACTCTATATGGCTTACGCGGATTACAAAGATCTGATCGAACTGACCGAATCGCTGTTCCGCACTCTGGCTCAGGATATTCTCGGTAAGACTGAAGTAACCTACGGTGATGTGGTACTGGACTTCGGTAAGCCGTTCGAAAAACTGACCATGCGTGAAGCGATTAAGAAATATCGCCCGGAAACCGACATGGCAGACCTGGATAACTTTGACTCTGCGAAAGCGATTGCTGAATCTCTCGGCATTCACGTTGAGAAGAGCTGGGGGCTGGGTCGTATTGTGACCGAGATCTTTGACGAAGTGGCAGAAGCGAATCTGATTCAGCCGACCTTCATTACTGAATACCCGGCTGAAGTTTCTCCGCTGGCGCGTCGTAACGACGTCAACCCGGAAATCACCGATCGCTTTGAATTCTTTATTGGCGGTCGTGAGATTGGTAACGGCTTTAGCGAACTGAACGATGCAGAAGATCAGGCGCAGCGTTTCCTGGATCAGGTTGCGGCGAAAGACGCAGGCGACGATGAAGCAATGTTCTACGATGAAGATTACGTTACTGCACTGGAACATGGTCTGCCGCCGACAGCAGGTCTGGGAATTGGTATCGACCGTATGGTTATGCTTTTCACCAACAGCCATACTATCCGCGACGTTATTCTGTTCCCGGCGATGCGTCCGGTAAAATAAGTATTACGCGTAAGCACATAACCCCGACAACCGTCGGGGTTTTTTATTTAAGCTGTGTAAATGCAGACAATTGTTTTCTGGCTTCGCTATTGGCTGCCTGCATCACCATCCACGGGCTGAATGCCCACGGCGTGGCATCAATACCGCGTAATACATCTGCTAAATCACACCATTGATAATCCATCACTTCATCATTGTTGGGCTGTAACTCGCTGATCACGCGTGCGGCAAATACCGGGCACACTTCATTTTCGACAATGCCACTCGGATCGGTGACGCGGTAGTGAAAGTCAGGATAGACCGGTTCTGGTGATGTTATTTCCACACCCAGTTCAAAGCGGCAACGGCGGATCACCGCGTCTTCGTTGCTTTCTCCCAATTGTGGATGCCCACAAACCGAGTTTGTCCACACACCCGGCCATGCTTTTTTGCTCAGTGCGCGGCGGGTAACTAATAATTGCCCTTTGGCATTAAACAGCCAACTGGAGAACGCGAGATGTAAGGGGGTATTTGCCGTGTGTGCAGCATATTTTTCCAGTGTACCCGAAGGGACTCCCTGTGCATTCAGTAAAATGACGTGTTCCGTTTGCATAATTTCTCACATGTAATTCTAATCACTCGTCATTATAGATAACAGAAGTGTTAAATGATTAACCAAGTGAGCGTTTATCGACAACCGCCCGTTTTGAGCGGATGTCGACAGGTAAAACCATTTAAAAAAGCAGCATCATATATTGGAAGCGACTTTCAATGGCCATTGCAACACAGTCAGAAATGACAGGAATAGAGAGAGTAAAAAGCAACAACAGACTGAATATAGCGCGCATTAAAAGATTCATATTATTCTCCATGCTCATTTTTCTTCAGCTTGCGCATCAGAAGCCACATACGTACTGTCCTGACTTTTAGATCTTTATCAGAGACGGATTCCTTTACCAGGTCAGCATGATGCTGATAGCCATTAAAGAAGACGTTCAGCACAACGGCGCTAAGGGTTGCGAGCATAATGCCGCTATGCAGCAACGGTTGCAGTACGGCCGGTAATTTAGAAAAAAAATCGTGAGAAAGCGTCGGAGTCATGCCAACGCCGAGACTGATTGCCACAATATAGAGGTTGTAACGGTTGGTGGTGTAGTTACAGCGCGACAGAATCCGAATCCCTGTAGCCAGCACCATGCCGAACATCACCAGCCCCGCGCCGCCCAGCACAAATTGCGGAATGGAAGCCACCAGCACCGCCATTTTGGGCACCATGCCGAACAGAATTAAAATAATCCCCGAAGAAATACACACCCAGCGGCTATGAACGCGCGTCACGCTGACCAGACCGACGTTTTGTGAAAAAGATGTATGCGGAAAACTGTTAAACGTTCCGCCGATCATGGTTCCTACGCCATCCACGCGCAGCCCGCGAATAATGTCGTGCGAAGAGAGCTTACGACCGACTATTTCACCCAGTGCCAGGAACATCCCCATCGACTCAATAAATACGATGATGAGTACTGCGGTCATGGTCAAAATAGAAACGGGGTCGAAAATCGGCATACCAAACGACATCGGCGTAACAATCGCAAACCACGAAGCATCATGCAGCCCGGATAAATTGACTTCATTCATCATCCACGAAAGTAAAAAGCCAAATACAATCCCCAGTAATACGGCGACATTGGACATAAATCCTTTTGCATAGCGAGTAATAAGCAAGATGAAAATTAAGACTGCGAAGGAGATTCCTAAATAAACGGGATTACCATATTGCGGATTTCCTTTACCTCCCGCAGCCCAATCAATGCCCACCTGAATAATACTCAGCCCGATAGAGGTAATAACCACACCGGTAACCAGCGGTGGGAACAAAGGCATTAAGCGACCAATAAGCGGCGCTAATAATGTGGTGATAAATCCTGCTGCGATGGTTGCGCCAAAAATCCCCAGCAGCCCGATATCCGGGTTCATCCCGATAGCTATCATTGGCGTTACAGCAGCAAAGGTCACCGACATAATAACGGGCAGGCGAATCCCCATAAAACGACCGATGCCAATGCATTGCAAAAGTGTGACGATACCGCAGCAAAAGAGGTCGGAGCTAATAAGCATCGCGATCGCCTCTTTGGTAAGGCCGAGTCTGTCACCAATCATCAGTGGAACAGCGACTGCACCTGCATACATCACAAGTACGTGTTGCAGACCGAGTATGATCAACTTTCCTGGTGATAATATGCGGTCAACCTCATCGGTGGGGCGGTCTTGCCCTGAAGATGAGGGAAGTTGGGAATCTATGGCGCTCATCAGTCATTCTCCTTTCGCTCGCCAGAGTTAAAAGCAACCGTTTACGTTAATAAAACTGTTTAATTACATGCTCGTGGGATGCCAGTTTTAACGAGGAAGGGAAGTTAGAGACAGGAATTGCGGAGGCAATCACATAATCGTGGTTAAACCGAGAAAATGAGAAAAGAATCAGATAATGGAATTATCTTTAATTTTCTCATATTGATATGTCTTTAATCATTCTGGCATATCGCACTCTCGCATTTAATGTTTTTGAGTTGGATTACTCTGTTTTCAGCAACGATGTTTAATTAATGAAAGCGGCACAGATTGAGGGGTAATAATTTGACCTCAGTCGCAAAATATCATTAAAGCGGACACGTTTTATAATATATGCCCGTTTATTGCATTGCGACATTTGAGAAGACATAACTCATCAAATGAAAGGGATGCAAATGAATAAGTTTATCGCTGCTGAAGCTGCGGAATGTATAGGCTGTCATGCCTGTGAAATTGCCTGTGCGGCGGCACACAACCAAGAAAACTGGCCGCAGAGCCACAGTGACTTTAAACCCCGTATTCACGTTGTTGGGAAAGGCCTGCACGCGAATCCGGTGGCCTGTCATCATTGCAATAATGCCCCCTGCGTTACGGTTTGCCCGGTAAATGCTCTGACTTTCCAGCCCGATAGCGTACAACTGGACGAGCAAAAGTGTATTGGTTGTAAAAGATGCGCAATCGCTTGCCCCTTTGGCGTAATCGAGATGGTCGGTTCTATTGCGCAGAAATGCGACCTTTGTAACCAGCGCAGTTCCGGCGTTCAAGCCTGTATTGAGGTCTGCCCAACGCAGGCATTACGCCTGATGGATGATAAAGGGTTACAGCAGATAAAGATGACCCGCCAGCGCAAAACGGCAGAAGGAAAGGTGTCATCAGATGCTCAGTCATCTCGCCGTGCAGCGTTGCTCCCCGTTAACCCGCGTAAAGGTGCAGATAAAATTTCAGCGAGTGAGCGGAAAACCCACTTTGGCGAAATCTATTGTGGACTGGATCCGCAACAAGCGACTTATGAGAGTGACCGCTGTGTTTATTGTGCCGAAAAAGCCAACTGCAACTGGCATTGCCCGCTGCATAACGCCATTCCGGATTACATCCATCTGGTACAGGAAGGGAAGATTATTGAAGCGGCAGAACTCTGCCACCAGACCAGCTCCTTACCAGAAATCTGCGGCAGGGTATGTCCGCAGGACCGGCTTTGTGAAGGTGCATGTACTTTGAAAGATCACTCTGGCGCAGTCTCTATCGGTAATCTGGAACGCTACATCACCGATACCGCGCTGGCGATGGGCTGGCGTCCCGATGTCAGCCTGGTCGTTCCGCGTATGGAAAGAGTGGCGGTGATTGGCGCAGGGCCAGCAGGGCTGGGGTGTGCCGATATTCTGGCGCGCGCTGGCGTTCATGTTGATGTCTTTGATCGCCATCCAGAAATTGGCGGCATGTTGACCTTTGGTATTCCTCCTTTCAAGCTCGATAAAGCGGTGTTAAGCCAGCGGCGGGAGATATTCACCGCGATGGGGATCGACTTTCATCTCAACTGTGAAATTGGCCGTGATATCTCTTTCAACGAATTAACGGCGGAATATGATGCCGTTTTCCTCGGCGTGGGGACTTACGGGATGATGCGAGCGGATCTGCCGCATGAAGATGCGCCCGGTGTCATTCAGGCGCTACCGTTTCTGACCGCGCATACTCGCCAGTTGATGGGGCTGCCAGAGTCTGCAGAGTATCCGCTGACGGATGTAGAAGGTAAGCGAGTTGTCGTATTGGGGGGCGGCGATACAACAATGGATTGCCTGCGCACATCCATTCGCCTGAATGCCACCAGCGTGACCTGTGCTTATCGGCGTGATGAAGTCAGTATGCCCGGCTCGCGAAAAGAGGTGGTTAATGCGCGAGAGGAAGGCGTTGAGTTTCAGTTCAATGTTCAGCCGCAATATATCGCTCTTGATGATGACGGGCGCTTAAAAGCGGTGGGTTTGATTCGTACCGCAATGGGTGAGCCGGGACCTGATGGTCGCCGTCGTCCACGTCCGGTGGCGGGATCTGAGTTTGAACTGCCCGCCGATGTGCTGATTATGGCCTTTGGGTTCCAGGCACATGCCATGCCGTGGTTGCAGGGCAGTGGCGTTAAGCTCGATAAATGGGGGCTGATTCAAACCGGCGACGTCGGGTATTTACCCACCCAGACGCATCTGAGAAAAGTCTTTGCTGGTGGTGATGCTGTTCATGGCGCGGATCTGGTCGTCACTGCAATGGCCGCAGGAAGACAGGCAGCACACGATATGTTAGCCATGTTTAATACGAAGGCATCGCGATGAAATCGTTAATTATCGTTAATTCAACTGACTGCATTGGTTGTCGTACTTGCGAAGTGGCTTGCGTGGTCGCCCATCCGTTAGAACAGGAGTTGAATGCGAGTTTCTTTCTCCCACGTTTAAAAGTGCAGCGTCTGAACAACATTAGTGCGCCGGTGATGTGCCATCAATGCGAAAACGCCCCTTGTGTTGGCGCTTGCCCTGTGGGGGCTCTGACGATAGGCGAGCAGGTGGTGCAGGCCAATTCTGCCCGTTGTATTGGCTGTCAGAGTTGCGTCAGTGCGTGCCCGTTTGGGATGATCACTGTTCAGTCGTTGCCCGGTCATACTCGTCAACTCATCGTGAAATGTGATCTTTGCGAACAGCGGCAAGAGGGACCTGCGTGCGTTGAGTCCTGCCCAACGCAGGCGTTGCAGTTGATGACTGAGAGAGAACTCAGGCAAGTCCGCCAGCAGCGTCTTGCTGCCAGCGGTGAGTATCCTCTCTGAAAGAAATCTCCGCGCTGAAAGGCGCGGGGAGTCTATTAGATTGCCCAACCACCTGCGTAAAACGCGACCAGTGCGGCGGTAATGATAACCGTACCAATATTCAGCTTTTGCCATTCGCGTGCAAAGACGCGGCCTACGACCAGTGTCACAAAGCCCAGCATAATACCGGTGACGATATTACAGGTCAGAACGATGAAAACCGCACATACCAGGCCTGCCATCGCATCAATAAAGTCATTGAAATCGAGCTTCGAGACGTTACTTAACATCAGCAAACCCACGTACATCAGTGCAGGGGCAGTGGCATAACCAGGGATCAGAAACGACAGCGGAGATAAGAACAGAATCAGCAGGAATAACGCGCCAACTACCGTTGCGGTTAAACCGGTTTTGCCCCCGGCGGCAGTTCCGGCTGCTGATTCGATATATACCGCCGCAGGTGCTGCACCCACTAAACCGGAGAATATTGAACTAACCGAGTCACTGGTCAGGGCTTTACCGCCGTTGATGATCTGGTTGTCTTTATCCAGCAGATTCGCCTGTCCGGCTACTGCACGGATGGTGCCGGTGGCGTCGAACACTGCGGTCATCACTAATGCCAGTACACTCGGAAGTACAGTTGGTTGAAGTGCGCCCATAATATCCAGGCTGAAAATCAGAGACTTACCATCTTCGCCAGTCAGACTTGGCATTGCTACCAGACCATGATATTTGACTGCCGGATCAAAGATTAAGCCGATGATCGAGATGGCGATAATCACCAGCAAGATCCCACCAGGTACGCGGCACTTCTCCAGGCCGAAAATCACCGCTAATCCCAGCAAGCTCATCAGCACCGGGAAAGAGGTAAACGCACCAAGCGCGACGGGTAAGCCTTCAATCGGGTTTTTGATAACCATACCAACGCCGTTAGCGGCAATCAGTAGCAGGAACAGACCAATACCGATACCTGTACCGTGCGCAATACCCATTGGTAAATTGCGTAAGATCCAGGTTCGCACGCCAGTTACGGAGATAGCGGTAAATATCAGACCCATCAGAAAAACCGCCCCTAGTGCTACCGGAACGCTAATTTGTTGCCCGAGTACCAGGCTGAATGCGGTAAATGCTGTCAAGGAAATGGCGCAACCAATCGCCATTGGCAGGTTAGCCCATAACCCCATCAGCAGAGAGCCGAAGCCAGCGACCAGACAGGTGGCAACGAAGACCGCTGCGGGAGGAAAACCTGCTTTACCCAGCATTCCCGGCACTACGATAACGGAGTAAACCATAGCGAGGAATGTGGTCAGACCCGCCAGTACCTCCTGGCGAACGCTGCTGCCACGAGCGGTAATTTTAAAATAATTATCCAGCGCGCCCTGTGGCTTTGGTGCGTCCGGTGTTTGTAGGATGTCTCCAGACATAATGATGTCCTCACGAGGTTTATTATTAGTTACGTTCGTACACCAGACGACCATCAACGTAGGTGCGATAGATAGAACGGTCATCGCCCAACGTCATCATCACGAACAATTTGTCGACTAAAGAAACAGAGTTGTCATAGCGCAATTGCTGCAGTGGCGTGGCGGTAGGCTCCATCACCACGAAATCAGCCTCTTTGCCTGGTATAAAATTGCCGATCAGATCGTCAAGTCCCAGAGATTTCGCGCCACCGAGCGTGGCAAGGTAAAACGCTTCATATGCTGAGAGACGATAGCCCTGTAACTGCAACACTTTGTAGGCTTCGTTCAGTGTTTGCAGCATGTTGAAGGTGGTTCCGGCACCAATGTCAGTCCCCATGCCGACTTTGACTTTCTTATTCCATGCTTTTTTCAAGTTGAATAAGCCGCTACCGAGATAAAGGTTGGAGGTTGGACAAAACGCGATGCTGGATTTAGTTTCGCTGAGACGATCCCACTCTTTTTCTTCCAGATGGACGCAGTGAGCAAAGACGCAGTTTTTACCGGTCAGGCCATACTGGTGATAAACATCCAGATAACCATCATGTTCAGGATAAAGTTCTTTCACCCAGGCAATTTCATCTTTGTTTTCACACAGATGGGTATGTATCCACGTATCAGGAAACTCTTCTTTCAGGCGTTGCGCCATTGCCATCTGTTCGGGAGATGAAGTCGGTGCGAAGCGCGGTGTAATGGCGTACAACAGACGTCCATTTTTGTGCCAGCGTTCGATCAGTTCTTTGCTTTGGTGATAACTGCTTTCTGCGGTATCAAGCAGATAATCCGGCGCATTGCGATCCATCATCACCTTGCCGGCAATCATACGCATATTGATATGACTGGCGGCTTCAAACAGCGCATCAACGGATTGCGGATGAACAGTCCCAAACACCAGCGCCGTAGTTGTGCCGTTGCGCAATAACTGCTTGATGAAAAACGCCGACATTTCGCGGGCGTATTCTAAATCCTCATAACGACGCTCTGTGGGGAATGTGTGTTTATTCAACCATTCCAGCAACTGCTCACCGTAGGCACCGACCATTTCACTTTGCGGATAATGGATATGTGTATCGACAAAGCCCGGAACTATCAGTTTGCCTCGATAATCACGGACGCGAATAGTGTCAGGAATTTGATGCTTTCCGTCTTCCCATTTGCCAAACCATTCCACTTTCCCTTGTTTAATGAGTAGTAAACCATCCTCAATAAAACGCAGTGCAGAGGCGATTTCTTCCGGGTTATCGACTGTACGGGTGACATCAATAAAACTGCCTCGTACTGCTTTTAACGTGTGTTCTCCTGACATCATTGACTCCTTTACTTTTAATCCATCTCTTCCGCTGAGGTAATACCAGGCAGAACGTTTTCCTGTCGGTAGCCACCAGGGAGAATAATATTTAATAAAATCGCAGTTAACCCGCCTGCACAAATAGGGTTTTCAACTAATACATAAATAGAGGCAGGCAATATTTTAAAAATTTCGGGATCGTAGGAAACACCAAGACCTAAACCTAATGAGGTGGCGACGATAAGTGTTTCACGGCGTTTTAAGCCATTGGTGATAATGATGCGGATACCGGCAATGGCAATCATGGAAAACATTAACGTCATTGCACCCCCCAGAACTGCCGAGGGGATAGTGGTGAAGAAGCCGCCGATCATCGGAAATAACCCGAGGATAACCAACATAACCGCGATGGTTCGCCCGATATAACGTGAGGCGACGCCGGTCATCTGAATAACACCGTTATTTTGCGCAAAGGTGGTTAATGGTAATGAACCGACTGCGGAGGCGATAACAGAGACCAGACCATCTGCCAGCACGCCACCTTTCAGCCGTGACTGATATTCGTCTCCCTGAATAGGACGGCGGGAAACCATTGCCGTGGCGGTGATATCGCCTACTGCCTCCAGCACGCTAAGTAGATAAATCGTGCCGACCACCAGGAACTGATGGAAGCTGAAACTAAACCCGTATTTGAACGGATGTGGGATAGTGATTAACGGCAGGTTGCGCATACTGCTGAAATCCACCATGCCAAGGCATAACGACGCGATATAGCCGACGCAAAGCCCAATGGCGATCCCGCCCATGCGTAGCAACGGACTGCGACAGCAGTTAAAGCCGATCACCACAATCAAAACCAATAAACCAACGCCGAGATGTTCGTAATTGCCGAACGTACCGCTGCTTTTGGCTGCAAATCCACCGCCAAAATCGATAATGCCGACTTTAATCAGGCTCAAGCCGATCATCAGCACCACAATGCCGCTGACGGTGGGGGTGATAACCCGACGTAGATAAGGCAGGATAAAAGAAGAACCGACAACCAGAAATGCGCCGACGAAGGAAACGCCAAGCAGCGACGACATGATTAATTCTTCGTGGAAGCCGTCGCTTTTCATGCTGCTGCCCAGCGCAAT
This sequence comes from Escherichia sp. MOD1-EC6819, assembly GCF_002965765.1. NCBI lineage: Bacteria > Pseudomonadati > Pseudomonadota > Gammaproteobacteria > Enterobacterales > Enterobacteriaceae > Escherichia > Escherichia sp. MOD1-EC6819. The sequence goes on from NZ_PTRG01000008.1 coordinate 135,146, forward strand.
CATGACGGTAACAAATGAAAAATTGACTGACTGAATGGAGAGTAAACCGGAACCTACGATGCCATAACGGTTTACCTGTAACCATGTTCCAATGCCGGAGGCGATCATTGCCATTGAAACCAGATAGGCGGTCGTTTCTGCGGAAAGTTGTAAGGCCGCACCCACAATTAATGCGGGAGTCACCATCGGAACGAAAATTGCCAACAGATGGGTAATTGCGCCAACAATAGCCTGATGAAAGGGAGGGCGATCCTCCAGTTCAAATATAAGGTCGGAACCTGCATGGTTTATATCAGACATCCCTTCACTCCTTTTAAAGTAAATTTGATCATCTGAATCAGTAAAATAAATACCCACGAATTTGGGGCGCAGGACGCCTTGAGAACGGCTTATCTCATTTTCGCAGTTACTATTTAGTCATCGTTCAAACAGAGAAACAGGCCGCCGAAGCGGTAACAGATTGTTGATAAATCGCGCTTTGTTCATGCCGGATGCGGCGTGAACGCCTTATCCGCCTACCAAATCATGCTAACTCAATATATTGCAGTCGACATGTAGGCCTGATAAGCGCAGCGCATCAGGCAATTTCGCATTTGTCAGCAATCCAGGCCGCCGAAGCGGCCATTTATTACTTATATTTTTTCCAGCGCGGTGAGTATTTTCTCCGGAGTGAAATGCCATTCGCGTAACCAGATGCCGCAGGCATCGTGAATTGCAGTAGCAATTGCTGGTGCTGCGCCATTTACGCCAATTTCCGAGATGGACTTCGCCCCGAACGGGCCGACTTTATCGTCGCTCGGCACCAGTACGGCACGGAAATCACGTGGGATGTCGCCAATTTTCGGTGCGCCGTAACTGCGTAAATCGCGGGTTAACGGGTGACCTTCGGCGTCATAAATGATTTCTTCGCTCATACTGTGCCCGATAGCACGCAGGGTGGCGCCGTAGATTTGTCCCAACGCTAACTCCGGATTGACCGGCGTACCGCAATCCAGCAGGGCGTAGAATTTGTCCAGGCGGATTTCACCGGTACGCGTGTTGACGGCAACTTCAGCAAAGTTTGCACCATACGGGAAGGCGAAATCAGGCGTGATATAACTGGCTGTTCCCACCAGCGAACCAAAGCCAGTACCGGTTTCGCCTTTATGGGCAATATCCCCGAAACTCACTTCGCCTTTCTTACCGCGCACGACGCCCGGCGTTGCCAGTTGAACATCTTCCAGTGGCTCACCCAACATTTGTGCACCGTGGAACAGGATTTTCTCCCGCAGATTTTCCGCAGCCATACGCGCCGCGTTGCCTGAGAAACAAGTACCGGACGAGGCATACGCGCCTTTATCAAACAGCGCATGGTCGGTGTCACCGGAGATAACATGCACGTCCTGCGGCGGGCAGTGCAGCACTTCTGCCGCCAGTTTGGTCACCACAGTATCCAGGCCGGTTCCGATATCCGCACCACCGGAGTGAACGATAAAGGTGCCATCAGATTCCAGTTTGATCATGCAGTTAGCCTGATCGATATCCGGGATACCCGATTTCTGCATGATAATGGCAACGCCACGACCGATGCGCCAGTCACCATTTTGCGGTTTCGGTGAAGACCATTGGATCATCTCGCGACCCTGACGCAGGATCTCTTCCAGCGCGCAGCTGGCAGCGGAAGGAACGGAGGTCGGCGCTTTACCTTCACCGATTGCACCGAGAATTTTCAGCTCTTGCCCTTCGTGTACCCGGTTACGTTCGATAATTTCCAGTTGGTCGATCTGTAACTGTTCAGCCAGTTCCGCTAATGCCATGGTGATCGCGAAGTTACCTTTCGGTGCGCCATAACCCTGATAAGCACCATTTGGACAAATGTTGCTGTAGTAGGTGGTGACCTGGAAATCGACGTTATCGCACGGATATAACGGCAGCGACAGCGCCGGTCCGTTACACGGTACGGTGAGTGAATGGTTGCCGTAAGGACCTGTGTTGGCGCGGAAATCCATCTTCACTGCCGTCAGGCGACCATCTTTTTTCGCCCCCAGTTTGACGGTGACTTTCGCGACGTGACGAGAAGTGTTGGCAATAAACTCTTCTTCACGGGTGTAGCGGAACAGCACCGGACGCCCGGTCACGCAGGTTGCCCAGGCGCACACTTCTTCCAGCAGGATGTCCTGTTTGGAACCAAAACCGCCGCCTACGCGTTCTTTAATGACATGAACTTTATGTTGTTTCATACCTACAAGGCGCGCAACCTGGCGGCGTAAGTGCCACGGTACTTGAGTGGAGGCGTGAATAACCAGCCGATCGCCATCCATGCGGGTAAAGCAGATATGTGTTTCAGTCGGGCATTGCTGCGCCTGAGTTGAGTTATAGGTTCGCTCAATGATCACATCGGCATCGGCGAAGCCTTTATCCATATCGCCAATATGACCATGAATACTGGCGGCGATATTTTTGCGTGGGCGAGAACCGATAGGGAAGTTAATGATCATATGCTCGCCGCGCTGGGCTGCATGACTGTTGTCATCTTCCAGAGTATCTGGCGCACCAGCGACATACACCACCGGTTCATCGTGCACGACAGGTGCATCTTCCGCCATTGCTTCGTCGATCGACATTACCGGTTTAAGCACTTCATATTCAACGTCGATGAGCTTCAGTGCTTCGAGCGCAATTTCTTCACTTTCAGCAACGACCGCAGCAACACGATCGCCGACATGACGCATTTTCTTGCCGAACATGCGGCGGTCAAGTGGTGACGGTTCCGGCGCGCTCTGACCACCAGGTGTGTAGTAGATGTCCGGGCAATTCAGGTGAGTAATAACGTGAACAACGCCCGGTAAAGCCTCGGCTTTGCTGACATCCAGATGGGTAATTAGTGCGTGAGCGTGTGGGCTACGTAACATTTTAATGACGCAGGCGTCAGCCGTTACGCGGTCTTCAACATAGCAGGGTTTCGCCTGCACCATTTTCGCGGCATCAGTTTTAGGATAATGCTTGCCAATGACTTCAAGGTCATCACGGAAAGTCGGAGCGATATCAATGGTGGCCTGCGGATTATTTTTACGTGCAACCGCCAGTTCAATGACCTGATAGTATTGTTGCCAGCCTGCATCGCGGCTGAACAGACCAGAAAGCGCGTCGTCGATCTCTTCGCGGGTAGGTGCGGCGATGCGATCAAGAAGATCGGTAATAATCAGAGCCGCAGCTGGATCGTTATAACCGGACTGCACCACGCCGACATCAACCATTGCTTGTTGAACCAGACTTAACTCGTTCCATTTGCCCAGCGATTCTGTGGTACGAATGTCTGCTTTTTCTAACTGTGCGGCAATAAGCAGGGATGCGTTGACGATATTACCGTTAAAGATAATTGCGTCAGAACCGGCAAAACCGAAACCATCATCACTGTTGCGTACAGAGTGCATTCCCATGTTAAACAACAGCTTTTGCACGTTTTCGCCAGGATTAACGGTTAGCGCCTGGGGCGCGCCATTTAAAGTAAAGTGGATAATCATACGGCTTCCTCCCCAGCCTGTTGGCAGTCGGCATACAGGTCGGCTACCAGAACTCCCGTGATATAGCGTTTATAGGCCACGCTGCCCCGCAAATCTTCCTGCGGGAAAATGGCGTTGGCGACGGCCTGTTCCAGTGCATTACCTTCCAGATTTTGTTTTTCGACATCGTGCAGACGCAGTGCTTTACTGGCGACGCCATCCAGCGCAATTCGCATACCGTCGTGGTCGGTTAATGCAACAGCCGCAGTCACCACCGTTAACCCAGCCTGGGAACGGCTAATTTTGCGAGTCGCGCAGGTGCGATACGGATCTTTAATGATGATTTCTGTCAGCAGACGATCACATGGGCAGGACAGGTAGTCCTCAATTGACAGCGTTTCGCCGTTGCCAAAAACCAGTTCAGCATCCAGTGCCAGCAAGACGGGAAGCAACACCGACTCTTCCTGCCGGGCGGCGATTTCGCCACCAATGGTGGACTGATTACGAACATGGCGAGAGTAGACAAAGCCGAGGGCTTCACGCAAAGCTGCAGGAATAAATCGCGCATCACGCAGTGGCTGCAAGCGAGACATTGCGCCAATACGCAATGCGCCGTTATCCCAGTCAACCCAGTCCAGTTCCAGATCCTGTAAGGAAATGGCAATCTTTTTATCGGTACGGGTTGGTGTGGCGTTGAGTTTGCTGCCCCCGGCAAACCAGACGGCTTCATCCTGGAAGCGGCGCTTCAGTTCCAGCGCCTGTTCGACAGAGTCGGGTCTGAAAAATTGTTCAATCATCTTCTTTCCTTATTTAGCCCTCCTCCTTGAAGGAAGAGGGTATCTGTCATTTATGCCAGCGCATCCATCCGGCGCCACATACCGGCGGCGGCTTTTCTGGCTTGCGCATAAATGGAATCGCAATCGAAGTTAAACTGACGGTCTTCATAGACCATCACACCGTTGACCATCACGCTGTGAACGCTGCCTGAACCCATGCCGAAAGCGATATGACCGGCGATATTGTCCGCCAGCAACGGCGTTGGCGAGGTGTAATCGCAAATGGTTAAATCGGCTTTATAACCTGCTTCCAGCAGGCCGAATTTCGCACCAAAGTTGCGACTCATTAGTTCGTTGCCGTTAGTCAGGGCTTTGGCAAAACTGTCAGGCCACAGCGAACCACCAGCGTCACGATGTTTAAAAAAGGCGAATTTCATCTCTTCAAACATGTCTGAACCGATACCGTCGGTTCCCAGTGCCAGATTGCGGATATCGCTAAGATGATGGTTGTAACCAACATGGTTATTCATGTTGGAGCGGGCGTTATGTACCAGGAACGCGTCATGCTGATTAAGCAGGGCGATATCCTCTTTCGACAGATACAGGCCGTGGGCGACCAGCGTTTTGCTGCCGATAAGATCGAATTGCGCCAGTCGTGCCAGCAGATCTTTGCCGTACCAGTGGTGACTGTGAGAAACGTCGTAAAGGTCTTCAGCAGCGTGAATGTGTAAACCACGCCCGGTGGCTTTTACGGCTTCGCGCAGCATTTCCAGACCGGCATCCGGCACGGTAAACGGCGCGTGAGCACCAATATGCGCTTCCACCAGATATGGCTCGGTAGCTACTTTCTTTGCGTCGTCAATCTGACGGGCGAAACGGATGTTTTCTTCTACACCTTCCTGTAACTCTGTGATGCCGTTGTTACGGTCAGTGGTTTCAAAACAGGTCATCGCACGCAGGCCAACTTTTAAAAATGCGTTGCGCAGCGTCGAGAGCGACCCGCCGATATAAGCCGGGGACGCATGGTGATCGATAACCGACGTGCATCCGCTCTTGATTGCTTCGAGTGAACAAATCAGCCCGCTGTAATAGAGCGACTCTTCATCAAGGGCACGATCGAGCCGCCACCAAAGATTTTTCAGCGTTGAGATGAAATCCGGGCAGGGAGCGATGTTCGCCATAATTCCGCGCGAAAGTCCCGAGTAAAAATGGTTGTGTGAGCAGACAATCCCAGGCATCACAATCCGGCCATGCATCTCTTTGTAGCTGGCGTCAGGATAACGCTGCGTCAGAGCATCGCCGATCGCGACAATCACATCATTTTCGATGGCGATATCGACGCCTTCCTGCACTTTTGCCGGGTGTAACTGTACTGCGGTGACATTCTTCAGAATCAACATGATTACACCTCCACGCGGCTCAGCAGATAATGATGATGCTGGTGGACATGGCTAATGATGCGGCACATATCGTTCAGCTCTGGCGGTACGTTGTCGAACTGACCTTCGCTATTGATATTCAGCACCCAGCTTTGGTTATTCAGACGTACACGTACCCGGCAATCTTCCACCAGGAAGCCTGGGTTGCTGCTGTTATCAAAGTCTTGCGACAGACTAAAGACGGTGATTTTGTCTTTGTACGGTTTACCGTTCCACGGGCAGAACTGAGCGCAGTTGCCGCATTCGTTACAGTAAGCGTCGAGGTGCAGCGTCTGGAAACGGTTCTGGAAGCCAGGGACGGCAATTGAGACGTTGGCGCGGTTCGGGCAGACATCCACACACTTGCTGCAAACGTAGTTACATTCAAGGCAGCGAGCGGCTTCCTGGGCGACAAACGCGTCACGATCGTCACTGTTCACCAGGGTGACAGAGATATCGCCTTTACGTTGGTAGATTTCCGCCGGGTTGACGTTGTTCCAGTATTTATCGCTCTGGTGGGAGCGGATATTTTCTCGACTAAGGATGGCATCGGTGGCTCGTCGAGCCGTTCCGACAGCCGCGACAATAGAGGACGGACCGCGCTGTACGTCACCAATCATAAAGACGTCAGTCAGACGAGTTTCGCCGTTATGGTCGACATCAGGCCAGCCGTTTTTGTCCAGCGGCACGCCCATTGCGTTCAGGGCTTCGGTATCCTGCTGTTCGCCAATGGCGGTGATCAGGCTGTCTACGTGTAGCGTTACTGTTTCGTTGGTTTCAACCGGACGGCGACGGCCTTTCTCATCGGGTTCGCCAAGCGACATGACGCGCAACGTTAAGGTGCCATCCGCATCGAAACGTTCTGGGTTATTGAGGAAACGGAACTCTACGCCATCGTGTCGTGCTTCTTCATACTCTTCGCGCCATGCTGGCATCTCTTGTAGTGAACGACGGTAAACGACAGTCGCTTTTTCAACGCCCGGAACGCGTAACGCCGCACGGGCGCAGTCCATTGCGGTGTTACCCGCACCGACAATCACCACATGTTTACCCAAGTTGAGCACTGCGCCTTTGTTGTACTCGCGCAGGAAGGGGAGCGATTTCCAGACATTCTGGTTGTTGCCCGCCAGCTTCACACCGCTGTTTTTATCGGTGCCGGTGGCAATCAGAACATAGTGGAAGCCCTGATTTTTTAACTGTTCGACGGTCAGATCCGGTGAACAGCCATACTCAAATTTCACGCCGTGGTCGGCAACAAAATCGATATCGTGCTGAATCAACTCAGCAGGAATACGGAACTGTGGAATGATATTTTTCACCACGCCGCCGGCGTTAGCTTCGCGTTCAAATAGCGTCACCGGATGACCCGCTCTGGCAAGGAAGTAGCCTGCTGCCAGACCCGCCGGACCTGCGCCAATGACGGCAACCGGATGGCGAGAACCGGAACCCGCTGGTTTGTGCCAGCGTTGCTTATATTCATCCCAGCCTTTTTCCAGGGCGACTTTTTTCAGTTCGCGGATATTCAGCGCACTATCGTAATCCAGGCGGGTACAGTTGTACTGGCACTGGTGATCGCAAATGTGACCAGTAATGGCGGGCAGGGCATTACGTTGGTAGATGAGTTCCAGCGCGTCGGCATAGCGATGTTCGCCAAGCAGACGAATGTATTCCGGAATATCCTGTTTGATGGCGCAGGCAGTGACACAGGGGGCAACGTAGCAGTCGGTCAGCGGCAGGTCTTCTGCCACTTCTATACGCTCTTCTGGCTTCCAGTGTTTCTGGGTGTACTCCATGGTCAGCGCATCTGCGGCCAGCTTGCTCAGTCGTTCCACGTCAACGTGGTCAAGTCCCCAGGCGTCGGAGCCTTCCAGCTCGCGCATACAGGCACTTAAACGCAAATAGCCGCCGGGTTTCAGTAAGTCGGTTGCCATGGTGATAGGGCGAATGCCAGTATCGAAAATATCGCGGATAGTCAGCTGGCTGGCACCACCGGAATAAGAAATTGGCAGTTTGCCGTCAAAGGCACGGGACAGAACTGCCGCGACATTGATAGAGAGCGGGAACAGTGCACGGCCGGACATATACATCTCTTCACCAGGCAGTGCGCCTTTGTTATTGATGGTGCCGAGAGTGTTAGTCAGTTTGACGCCAAAGCCGAGAGATTTTTCTTTTGCCAGCGCCATCAGGCGTTCCAGCATTTCCAGCGCCTGCGTTAGCTTGAGGTCGTGATCAAATGACTCTTCTTTTAAGCCGATGTAATCGAACCCACATCCATCAAGAATCTCACGAACACGCGCGTACCCCAGTAAGGTCGGGTTGAGTTTCACAAAGGTGTTCAGCTCTTTTTCTTCCAGCATGTAGCGGCAAATGGCTTCGATTTCATGCGGAGGGCAGCCGTGCATGGTGGAGAGGGTAACGCCTTGTACCATGCTGGTGGGGATACGGGCTGCTAAGGCCTGCAAGCTTTCACGTTTTTCCTGCAATCCGTGGCGGGCTAAAAATGCGTCATCGTGGAGGAGTTTATTCAGCGTATCGCGGTATTGAGCGAATTTCGGATGGTCAGATGCGTCCATCATATTGTCGATGAACTGCTGCATCGGCGGCTGCTTAATGCCTTCGAGGTTGTAACCGACGCTCATATTAAAGATAAACGATTTACCAGAATCAGAAGGCTGGAACATGGCTTCGAGAAGATGCAGGGCAAACCAGGCTTTGAGGTATTCATCCCAGGCTTTAAGCAGGGTAAATTCGGTTGACCATTCGGTGTTAAAGCATTCGTCTTCGGCATCGATACAGGGCTTTTCCAGCTCCAGGCGGTCAAGAATTTGGACGGTTTTTAGTTCGATAAAGCGTCCGCCAGTCAGCCAGGAAGTGACGATATTTTGCGCGAGTTGCGTGTGCGGACCAGCGGCAGGGCCGACGGGGGTGGCACAGGTTTCACCGAAGACGCTAACAGTTTTACCTTTTACGGGTGAGTAAAACTGTTGCTCAGGAATACCAAAGATTGAGCGTTGTTGTTGGTATTCATCAAATATGTGCGTCAAAAGTTCCTCAAACGGAATGGGACGCATAATATCCCCCATAACCCTCTCCTTAGCTTATACAGATATCATTGAGTGACCGGTATTGATAAATCCGGTGGTTTAAGGAGACAGAGCAACAATCGCACCACTATTGCCAGGTTGGCTCGGAAATATAAAAAAATGTGAGGCGCCTCGAAACTTAATGGTTTTTTGTGAATGATCTCACAGGTGCTAAATGAGAATTAAAATCACTACTGAGAGTTATTATTGCCAGGGGTTTTATCATTTTTTCTCATTTCTCAAAATCAGTGGCTCCTTATCATTATGATAAAAGGATACTGAGCGGAATGAATATTTGAACGCAATCGTTTAACCTGATTTTCTAAAATTCAGTATGCCACTTTTGCGCATTAATAAAGTCCTCGGGGGTATCAATATCTAAAATTATTTCTTCATCTTCTATTTCGACGGAATAATGTTCACCCATTTGCAATGCCTGACGCATATTGGTCACGTTGGGACGTTGGATAGCCTGCATCAGACTCGATTTTGAGATTAAAATGGGATGGCCAGGGATACCATTGTGGAGTGGGAGAATTGCACCGTTGTTGCGTAACCTCCAGATTTTATTAAATATATTGGCATTAAGACTTGGCATGTCACCATGAGTAATAAAGCAATGTTCAGTTTGCACTTCGGGAGCCGCAGCCTTCACCGAGGTCAGTAAGCCCTGCTCATAATCTGGATTATAAATAAGAGTAATATTGCCAGTGTTCTCGTAGCGATGGTGCAGTTCATTAGCGCGAAAACCCGTAACTAAAATAATTCGACTACAAAACTGCAACGCGTTTTTGATACTTGCATCAAGAATTGTTTCCTGTTGCCAGGGTAACATCATTTTCCATTGTCCCATTCTTGATGATAATCCAGCAGCGGTAATTATACAGTCGATAGATGACATAGTGATTCCATTATTTATATCGGTTAATAACGCCTGAAAATTGCGTTACTTCCTGGTTAATGAATTTGAGGGCTAATTTATCCCAGAGAGGTCTATGAAGACTCGTGAAAAGTATAATTGACCCATCAGCATTATTCATTGATTTAGGCGTGCAGAACGCTCCGGCAGTCATTTCTGTTGTTGGTGCAGGGGGGAAAACCAGTCTGCTTTTTTGGCTGGCAGAGTTACTTCAGTCTAGTGGCAGGCGCGTGTTAATCACGACGACGACACATATGTTTATACCAACGTCTCACTGGCCCGTGGTTTTCTGTCGCGATCCCGCCATGCTTCCTCATGCGTCTCTCACATCCCCCATTGCATTTTGTTTTCACCGCTTCAAAGCGAAACAGGGAAAAGCGCAGGGATTTACGCCAGATACCATTGATGTACTGGCGCAACGACCAGAATGTGACGTAATTCTCATTGAGGCAGATGGCTCGCGTGGAATGCCGTTAAAAGCGCCAGATGAGCACGAACCTTGCATACCTAAAAGCAGTTGCTGCGTGATTGCTGTGATGGGAGGGCATATTTTGGGCACTAAAGTTGGTGCTGAAAATGTCCATCGCTGGTCGCAGTTCGCTGAGATTACAGGGTTAACACCTGATGCAACCTTGCAGCTGAGCGATCTCGTTGCGCTGGTTCGCCATCCGCAGGGGGCGTTTAAAAACGTACCGCAAGGCTGTCGGCGAATCTGGTTCATTAACCGTTTTTCTCAATGTGAGAATGCGATTGCGCAAAACGAGCTACTCAAACCGCTGCAACAACACGACGTAGAGGCAATCTGGCTGGGCGATATACAAGAAGATCCTGCAATCGCGCGCAGATTTGTGAATTAGCAGCTCGGACATTCCGGGTTACTGAAAGGATATCCATTGAGGTTGGTATGAATATTTTCACAGAGGCTGCAAAACTTGAAGAGCAAAATTGTCCGTTTGCGATGGCGCAAATTGTTGATAGCCGAGGCTCGACTCCCCGCCATTCTGCACAAATGTTAGTGCGCGCCGATGGTTCTATCGTCGGTACAATTGGTGGTGGAATGGTTGAGCGGAAGGTGATTGAAGAGTCGCTTCAGGCATTGCAGGAACGTAAGCCGCGATTATTCCATGGACGTATGGCTCGTAACGGTGTGGATGCTGTCGGGTCAGATTGTGGAGGTGCAATGTCCGTGTTTATCAGCGTCCATGGTATGCGTCCTCGTCTGGTGTTGATTGGTGCGGGGCATGTCAACCGGGCGATAGCCCAGAGTGCGGCGCTATTAGGGTTTGATATCGCCGTTGCCGATATTTATCGCGAAAGCCTCAATCCTGAACTTTTCCCGCCGTCAACTACGCTTCTCCATGCCGATTCGTTTGGCGCGGCAGTAGAAGCAATGGAGATTCGTCCTGATAATTTTGTCCTGATTGCCACGAATAATCAGGATCGTGAAGCCCTCGATAAACTCATTGAACAGCCCATTGCATGGCTGGGTTTGCTGGCAAGTCGCCGCAAGGTGCAGCTTTTCCTGCGTCAATTGCGTGAGAAAGGCGTGGCTGAAGAACATATTGCCCGTTTACACGCGCCGGTTGGTTACAACATTGGTGCGGAAACGCCGCAGGAGATCGCCATCAGCGTGCTGGCAGAAATATTACAGGTGAAAAATAACGCGCCGGGTGGGCTGATGATGAAACCTACGCATCCTTCCGGACACCAACTGGTGGTAATTCGCGGCGCGGGAGATATCGCCAGTGGTGTGGCGTTACGCTTGTATCATGCGGGGTTCAAAGTGATCATGCTGGAAGTGGAAAAGCCAACGGTGATTCGTTGTACCGTGGCGTTTGCCCAGGCCGTGTTCGACGGCGAAATGACGGTCGAAGGCGTCACAGCCCGCCTGGCAACCAGCTCTGCGGAAGCGATGAAACTTACCGAACGTGGATTCATCCCGGTGATGGTAGATCCTGCCTGTTCACTGCTTGATGAACTGAAACCGCTTTGCGTTGTGGACGCTATTCTTGCGAAACAGAATTTGGGTACGCGTGCAGATATGGCACCGGTGACGATCGCGCTTGGGCCGGGGTTTACCGCAGGGAAAGATTGCCATGCGGTAATTGAAACGAATCGCGGGCACTGGCTCGGTCAGGTGATTTACTCCGGTTGTGCACAGGAGAATACCGGTGTTCCCGGTAATATCATGGGGCACACCACCCGACGTGTGATCCGTGCTCCGGCGGCAGGCATTATGCGATCCAATGTGAAATTAGGCGATCTGGTGAAAGAGGGCGATGTGATTGCCTGGATTGGTGAGCATGAAATTAAAGCGCCGTTGACGGGGATGGTGCGTGGCTTGTTGAACGACGGACTGGCGGTGGTCGGTGGTTTTAAAATCGGTGATATCGATCCTCGTGGCGAAACGGCCGATTTCACCAGTGTTTCAGATAAAGCCAGGGCGATTGGCGGCGGTGTCCTTGAGGCGTTAATGATGTTGATGCATCAGGGTGTTAAAGCGACAGAAGAAGTGCTGGAAGTGGCTTAAATGAAAACGGCCGGATGGTATTACCCGCCCGGCCTGAGACTGATGACAAAGTCCAAAAAGAGTTCGGACAGTCCCCTCGCCCCTTCGGAGAGAGGGGGAAAACCGTGCCAACATTGGCGATTGAGCCAGTTTGTCAGCAATATCTGGTCGGATGGCGTCGCCATCCGACCTTTAAATTACTGACAAATCACCGTTCCGGTTTTGCCTTCAATCCCTTCTTTCGCTTTGCTCAATACGGTAATCAGTGCTTCACGACCAGCGCGAGAGCGAGCAAACGAGGCGGCAGCTTCTACTTTCGGCAGCATAGAACCTTTCGCAAAATGACCTTCTTCGATAAAGCGTTCTGCATCGGCCAATGACAGGCGGTCGAGCCACTGCTCATTCTCTTTACCGAAGTTAATGGCCACTTTTTCTACCGCAGTCAGAATGATCAGCATATCGGCATCGATCATTTCTGCCAGACGGGCGCTGGCCCAGTCTTTATCGATAACCGCGCTGGCACCGCGCAGATGGTTACCCTCACGAATCACAGGGATACCGCCACCGCCAACGGTGATCACAACCTGACCTGCATCTACCAGAGCTTTAACCGTTTCTTTTTCAATAATATCAACAGGCTTTGGTGAGGCTACTACACGACGATAGCCACGCCCCGCGTCTTCTTTCAGGGTGTAACCCTGTTTTGTCAGTTGCTCGGCTTCCTGCTCGGTAAAGAACGACCCGATCGGTTTGGTCGGATTGAGGAATGCCGGATCGTTAGCGTCGACTTCGACCTGAGTAACCAGCGTTGCTACAGGTTTATTAATACCACGAGAAAGCAGCTCTTCCCTTAAGGCGTTTTGTAGATCGTATCCAATGTATCCCTGGCTTAAGGCGACACAGACAGACATTGGCAGCATTGGCGAGTGTGCTTCCGTTTTTGCGGCAGCTTCGAATGCCTGGTTAATCATGCCTACCTGCGGCCCATTACCATGAGTGACGATAACTTCATGTCCTTGGGCAATTAAATCAACAATTGCCTGAGACGTAATTTTTACCGCTTTCATTTGTCCGGCCAGATCGTCGCCCAGCGCATTCCCGCCGAGGGCGAGAACAATTTTCTTACTCATTTTTCCTCACTCATCATTCTTAATTGTGTATAGATCCCTGGTAGTGGTTAGAGCACGGGAGGGACAAACGGTTTGCGTCGCAGGAAACGACCGCGTCCGGCTTTGCCTGTGAAGGCTCCGTCGCAGAAAATCGTTTCACCACGGGATAGCGTTTTGACAATTGCGCCCTGACAGGTAATGCCCTCCCAGGGCGAATAGTCGGCGTTGTCGTGGAGATGGCGATGTTGAATTTGTTGGCTCTGACGTGGGTCGATAATCACCACGTCGCCATCGGAACTGGGCGCTAATAATCCTTTTTGCGGCCACAGGCCAAACAGCCTGGCGGGCATCGCGCTGGTTAACTCAACAAAACGTTCCGGTGTGATACGTCCGGTCATTACGCCGCTGGAGAACAGCAATTGCATACGATTTTCCACACCGGGCAAGCCATTTGGGCAGCGACTGAAATCGCCTTTAGAAATTTGCTGGCGTTGAGCCATCGAGAAGGTGCAATGATCGGTCGCCACCACATCAATCGCACCATCGCTGATGCCACACCACAGTTTGTCCTGCTCGCGTACGTTACGCAGCGGTGGGCTAAGAATGAACTTCATGCCATCTTCTGTATCGTAACTGCGTTCGTCCAACAGGAGATATTGTGGGCAGGTTTCAACCCAGACTGGCTGGTGATTCGCACGGGCAAGACGCAGATAATCCAGACCTAAGCCGTTAGACAGATGCACGATATAGAGCGGGGCGTTACCGGCAATTTGTGCCAGGTTAATCATGCGGGCGATGGCTTCCGCTTCGCATTCCAGAGGTCGACTCAAGGCGTGATAGCGTGGCGCGGTTAACCCGGCGGCAATAAACTCCGCCCGCTTGCTGGCGATAGCTGCGTCATTTTCCGGGTGCACAGTGGTCAGGGCGCCAGACTCATGCAAGCGGCGTAATGCTTGCAACACTTCATCATCGTTGAGTTTATATTGATAGGTTAAATAGAGTTTAAAACTGCTCAGCCCTTCCTCGACCATCATCGGGATTTCGTCGAGGATGGCGTGATTAATGTGCTGAATCACACCGTGAAAGCTGTAGTCGATGACCGCTTTATGGGCGGCATAGCCACGATAAACTTCCAGTTGATGGCGTAACCGGCAGCCATTTGGGCCAAATCCCATATGGTCAATAATGGTTGTTGTACCGCCACACGCGGCTGCACGAGTACCGGTAAAAAAATCATCACAACTGCGCGCAATGCCGACATCAATATTAAAATGCGTATGGACGTCCACGCCGCCAGGGAAAACGTAACAGCCAGTGGCATCAATTTCTTCATAAGGGAGCTGCGGCGAAATATTGGTGCCCAACTGGCGAACAATCCCGCTTTCAATCAACAAATCCTGCTTTGCTTGTCCATCTGCGTTCACGACAGTGCCGTTTTTGATCAATACGCGCATAGCAAACTCCAAAAACCCTCCGGCGAACCGGAGGGGAATAAGTTAAGAATAATTATTCGGTTGCCAGCCAGCTTAACGGGATTGCAGCGTACATAGCGGCACAGGTCACCAGGTGTGATTTCCAGGTTTTTTCGTTTGGCGCGTGCGCTTCAGGTTCTTTACCTGGGCCAAAGCCGATCACCGGAATGCCGTGACGACCCATAATGGATACGCCGTTAGTTGAGAAGGTCCACTTATCAACGACCGGCGCTTTGCCAAACAGACCTTCGTAGGCATTCACCAGGGCTTTAACAGTGAAGTGATCTTCTTCCACTTTCCAGGTCGGGAAGTAGCATTCGGTTGGGTAGACCAGGCCAGTCCAGGACGGACGGTCATAGTTGTACATAGAAACGACAGCATTCGCTTTTTGAACTGCTGGCAGGGCGCGGATTTCGTCCAGCGCGCCTTCCCAGGTTTCACCCCAGGTCAGACGACGGTCAATAGAAACTGCGCAGCTGTCTGCTACAGCGCAACGGCTTGGGGAGGTAAAGAAAATTTCAGAAACGGTCAGCGTACCTTTGCCGAGGAATTCGTCATAACCCAGACGTTGGGACAGTTCTTGTAATTCGCCAAGAATCGGTCCCATTTTGAAAATGGCGTTATCACCGCGTTCTGGCGCAGAACCGTGACAGCTAACGCCCTGAACATCAATACGAATTTCCATACGACCGCGCTGACCACGGTATACCTGGCAATCAGTCGGTTCAGTACTGACCACAAATTCCGGGCGAATGCCAGATTGTTCAATAATGTACTGCCAGCACAGACCGTCGCAGTCTTCTTCCTGCACCGTACCGGTAACCAGCAGGGTATATTCATCTTCCAGACCGAGGTCTTTTATGATTTTACCGGCATATACCATAGACGCCATGCCGCCTTCCTGGTCGGAAGTACCGCGACCACCGATCAGCTCATCAGTTTCCATACCTTCGTACGGGTCGAATTCCCAGTTTTTGATGTTGCCAATGCCGACGGTGTCGATGTGAGCATCCATCGCAACCAGACGCGGGCCGTGGCCGATATAACCGAGAACGTTGCCCATCGGGTCGATTTCAACTTTATCGAAACCAACTTTTTCCATCTCTTCTTTAATACGATGCACTACGCGTTTTTCGTCACAGCTTTCACTGGGAATCGCAACCATGTCGCGCAGGAAGCGAGTCATGTCTGCCTGGTAATCCTTTGCTTTTTCAAGAATCAGTTTGAATGGAATATTCTTAGCCATTATTTTTCTCCAGTTTTTTACTCCCCGTTTTGCGGGGAGCTGTTCCAATAGTGTGATTAAGGTGCTACAGAGTGTTTGCCTTCCCAGACAACTTCGCGGTAGTGCTTCACGTCGGTGTCGCCTTCAGTGCTGATAACCAGCACCACGGCATCTTTGTTCAGCGCCAGTTTTTCCATCAGGCTTTGTCGTTGCGGGTGATAATGAACCGCCGCGAGAACGCCCAAACCGACAGCGCCAGATTCACCGGAGATGATTCGAGGATCGTTGCCATACGGATTACCCAGCACGCGCATACCTAATGCGGCAACGCTGTCCTGGCAGGAGATGAATTGAGTGGCGCAGTTACGTAGGATTTCCCAGCCCAGCGGGTTAGGTTCGCCGCAGGCCAGGCCCGCCATGATCGTCGCCATATCGCCGCCAACGTTGACGATGTCGCCTTTGACGCCAGAGCGATAAATACAGTCAGCTTTGTCCGGTTCAACAATAATGCTGTGCAGATTTTGCGGGCTGTAGACATCGACCAGATAACCCAACACACCACCAGCCATCGCGCCGACGCCGGCTTGCAGCAGAACGTGCGTTGGGGTTACGCCCATTTCACGCATTTGCTCGACGGCTTCATCTGCCAGCGTGGCATAGCCCTGCATGATCCAGGTTGGGATTTTGGTGTAGCCTTCCCAGGCGGTATCCTGCACTACCTCCCAGCCGTGCTGCTGTGCGTGTTGCATGGTCAGGCGAACGGTGTCGTCATAGTTCATGTCTGTGACGATGCACTCGGCACCGAGGTTCAGAATGGCGTCAACGCGTTCCTGAGCGGAGCCTTTCGGCATGTAAATCACCGCATTCTGCCCAAGTTGCTGCGCTGCCCATGCGACACCGCGACCGTGGTTGCCGTCGGTGGTGGTCGCAAAGGTCATTTTTTCGCCGATAGCATTTTTCAGGTGTTCAAATGACAGCGTTTCGATATCAAGATGATATTTTTCGCACAGTAACTGAGCGATGGCATACGCACCGCCGAGCATCTTGAAGGCGTTCAGACCGAATCGTTTTGATTCGTCCTTAACGAGAATTTTCTTCACACCAAAAAGGTTTGCGAGATCGTCCAGCGCACAAAGCGGTGTTGGGCGATAGCCAGCAATCTTCTGATGGAACTGGCGCGCCAGTTTTGCCTGGCTTTGCGAAAAGAGCGGTGATGTTTCGCCGTTGAAAAATTTGTTATCGGCGATATCAATCTTCAATGAGAAAACGGACATATCCTATCCTTTTGGCCTCTGTAAATAGAGAGCCGATCTGTCGATCGGCCCGAGGGGTTATTTCACGCGTTCTTGCGCTTCTTTCAGCAGTTGTTCGAGCAGTGCACCCGGTTTGGCGTATTTACGGGACAGGATCATCGCGGCGATGATATAAGGCTTCCAGCTGGCTTCTTTGTAGGTCGCGATACGGTATTTTTCGAATACACCTTCAGTGACTTCACCTTCTTTACAGGATACGCCGCTGATATCGGCCGGCAGGCAGTGCATATACAGGGCTTCGCCATCACGGGTCAGCTCCATCATCTCTTCAGTACAATGCCAGTCTTTGTGTTGCGCGTTCTGCGCCAGGCACTGTTTTTCCAGAGCTTTAAGGCCTTCGTGATCGTTAGCGCGTAGCAGTTCAGTACGCTCTTCCATCACTTTATAAGGTGCCCATGACTTCGGATAAACGATGTCTGCATCTTTAAACGCTTCTTCCATGCTGGTGACCTGACGGAAGCTGCCGCCGGATGCTTTAGCATTGTTTTTCGCCACTTCAACGACATCCGGGATCAGGTCGTAACCTTCCGGATGAGCCAGGGTGACATCCATACCGAAGCGGGTCATCAGACCGATGATGCCTTGCGGTACAGAGAGCGGTTTGCCATAGCTTGGTGAATAGGCCCAGGTCATGGCGATTTTTTTACCTTTCAGGTTTTCCAGCGAACCAAAGTGTTCACGCAACCATGCCAGGTCAGCCATCGACTGCGTTGGGTGGTCGATATCGCATTGCAGGTTCACTAAAGCCGGACGCTGCGGCAGCACGCCCTGTTTGTAACCGTCATCAAGTGCAGCGCCAACTTCACGCATATAGGCGTTACCTGCACCCAGATACATATCGTCACGAATACCGATAGCGTCGGCGCAGAAAGAGATCATATTAGCGGTTTCGCGAACGGTTTCGCCGTGAGCTATTTGTGATTTACCTTCATCAAGGTCTTGCTGTGCCAGACCGAGCAGGTTAAGCGCGGAAGCATAAGAGAAGCGGGTACGAGTAGAGTTGTCGCGGAATACGGAAATACCTAATCCACTATTAAAGACTTTGGTCGAGATGTTTTCAGCACGCAGTGCTTTTAACGCTGCGGCAACGTCCAGTACTTGTTTCAGTTCATCTGGCGTCTGTTCCCACGTTAACAAAAAATCTTTCTCGTGAAGGTGAGAGGTCAGCGAATTGATATCCTTAATCAGCTCATTAACAGTTTTCATCATAAAGTCCCGATAGTGGAATGACAGGCAAAGTGGTTTATTTCACTGTGACTTGCCAAAGTGATTGGTGTTTTCACAGCTATACCTGGGACTAACAATAAGTGTGCCAGAATTATCCACGCGGCTGCGAAAGAGTAATTTGACGGATAATATGTGGGGCTGATCACAAATTAACATTGCACTATAGAGCATAAAAATATACGGAAACGATTGGCTTTTTTTCTGCCGTTATTTATTTGCTGCTAAGTATCATAAATAAGATATAAGGGAGAGGAGAATTGTCGTCAGTTTGATAAATGCAGTCCTGTAATTCTCATATTGATATAGAAGTGTGATATCACTTCCATAATTTCATTAGAAAGTGATAAAAATCCTATGTTTTTAGCAAAGCTATATTTGTCTGAGTTAATATCGTCATGACCTGTGAACCATCAACGTCTTCAATGATCGACTTTTAAGTGATTCTGGAAGGTAAAGCTATGGAGCTTGTTACTACGCAGTCAGTATTGATGCAAATTCAACCAACAATTCAGCGTTTTGCCAGAATGCTAGCCAGCGTTTTGCAGCTTGAGGTTGAGATCGTTGATGAAAACTTGTGTCGCGTCGCTGGAACTGGCGCATATGGGAAATTTCTTGGTCGCCAGCTAAGTGGTAATTCACGCTTGCTCCGCTATGTCCTGGAAACCAAAACCGAAAAGGTTGTGACACAGTCTCGCTTCGATCCCCTTTGTGAAGGTTGTGACAGTAAAGAAAATTGTCGTGAAAAGGCATTCCTGGGCACGCCCGTTATTCTGCAGGATCGTTGTGTCGGAGTGATAAGTTTGATTGCTGTTACTCATGAGCAACAAGAACATATCAGTGATAATTTACGCGAATTTTCAGATTACGTTCGCCATATATCTACTATTTTTGTCTCGAAACTTCTGGAAGATCAGGGGCCAGGAGATAATATAAGTAAAATATTCGCTACCATGATCGATAATATGGATCAGGGAGTGTTAGTTATTGATGAAGACAATCGTATTCAGTTTGTTAACCAGACTGCATTAAAAACTCTTGGTGTTGCTCAAAATAATATGGTTGGGAAACCTATTCGTTTCAGACCATTAACATTTGAGAGTAATTTTACTCATGGACATATGCAACATATCGTTTCGTGGGATGATAAAAGTGAATTAATCATTGGTCAGTTGCATAACATCCAGGGGCGACAGTTATTTTTGATGGCGTTTCACCAGTCACATACCAGTTTTTCTGTGGCGAACGTTTCTGATGAACCGCATATTGAACAATTAGTGGGTGAATGCCGGGTTATGCGGCAATTAAAACGACTCATTAGCCGTATCGCGCCCAGCCCATCCAGCGTAATGGTGGTCGGGGAAAGTGGCACCGGTAAAGAAGTTGTCGCTCGTGCAATCCATAAGTTGAGTGGAAGACGGAATAAACCCTTTATTGCTATCAACTGTGCCGCGATCCCGGAGCAGCTTCTGGAAAGTGAGCTGTTCGGTTATGTCAAAGGCGCTTTTACGGGGGCTTCTGCCAACGGAAAAACAGGGCTGATTCAGGCGGCGAATACGGGCACGCTGTTTCTCGATGAAATTGGCGATATGCCATTAATGTTGCAGGCAAAATTGTTACGAGCTATTGAGGCGCGTGAAATTCTGCCGATTGGTGCCAGCAGCCCAATACAGGTCGACATTCGCATCATTTCTGCAACTAACCAGAATTTGGCTCAGTTTATTGCTGAAGGTAAGTTTCGTGAGGATCTCTTCTATCGCCTGAATGTTATTCCGATAACGTTGCCGCCTTTGCGTGAACGTCAGGAAGATATTGAACTGCTGGTGCATTACTTTTTACATCTGCATACCCGTCGTCTGGGGTCGGTTTATCCTGGCATTGCTCCTGATGTTGTTGAGTTGCTGCGTAAGCATTATTGGCCTGGAAACCTGCGAGAGCTAAGCAATTTGATGGAATATCTGGTCAACGTTGTTCCTTCAGGTGAAGTCATTGACAGCACACTCCTGCCGCCCAATCTGGTAAATAACGGCGTGACAGAGCAAAGTGAGAGCCCAGAAGCCAGCGAAGCACATTTGGCACTTGATGATGCTGGTGGTACGGCGCTGGAGGAGATGGAAAAACAGATGATCCGCGAGGCGCTTTCACGTCATAACAGCAAGAAGCAAGTCGCTGATGAACTGGGCATCGGCATTGCTACGCTCTATCGTAAGATTAAAAAATATGAATTGTTAAGCGCGTAACCGCCGTAAATCCGGCCTGCATTCAGGCCGGATTTCGTTTTACTTCGTTTCCTCGCAGTCCAGCACTGTATTCACAATCATCTGATAACCGGTGCAGCGACAAAGATTTCCCGCCAGGCCGCGACGAATTTCCGTAATAGTTAATGGTTTCTCGCGTGGTTTTGCCAGCATTGCCGTGGTGGCCATAATCAACCCAGGCGTACAAAAGCCACACTGTACCGCGCCTGATTTCGCATAAGCCTGTTGTACATGAGAAAGTTTGCCGCCTTTTGCTTCGCCTTCCAGCGTGCGTATCTCTTTTCCTTCAGCCCAGGAGGCAAGGTATAAGCAGCTATCTATCGCGGTGCCATCAACCAGCACAGTACACGCGCCGCATTCTCCAACGCAGCATCCTTGTTTGACGCTAAGTAATCCTTGCTCACGGAGCAGTTCTGAAAGCGGCATACCCGGCGCGGCGCGGAGCTGAAAAGGCATTCCGTTAATGACGCATTCAATGGTAATTGTTTCGCTGTGGTTCATTGCAGTTTTCCCCCTGCCGCAGCGACGGCTTCGCTAATGACTTTTTTGGTCATCGTCTGGATAAGATGCAGACGAAACTCTTTACTCGCACGCCATGAGGAACGCGGGGCGACGTCTTGCAGGACAGACTCGCTGATGGCTTCCAGCGTTTGCAGGTTCAGTGGCGCGTTTTGTGCAGCCTGTTCAGCATGTTGGCAGCGAATCGGCGTTGGAGCGGCAACACCAAATGCCAGGCGTAATTCACTGAAACTTCCATTATCCAGCCGACAATGTGCGGCGCAGCCAATCGTTGAAATATCCATCGCGTCGCGCATGGCATATTTAAAATGCGCGCTACCAGCATGTTCTTTCGGTTGCGGCGGAAAATGAAAGGCGACAAGGATTTCGTCATGCTCAAGAGATACTTTGCCCGGCCCGGTGTGAAAGCCATTTATCGGGACAAAACGAACTCCTCGCGGTGAGTGGATCTCCAGCTTCGCGTCATAAATCAGCGTTGGCGTGGCGGAATCTGCGCTGGTGGCACCGTTGCAAATATTTCCACCGTAGGTAGCGACATTACGGATCTGTGGCCCGGCAATTGACGAAGCCGCAGCACATAACGCCGGAAGATGACGCTGGGTTAACGGATCTTCAATGAGCTGAGTAAATGTCGTCGCGGAGCCGATTCGCAGCGCGCCGTCTTCCTCCAGCGTAATCCCCCGAAGCTCCGCCAGATTGTGGATATCAACAATATGGCGATAACGGTCATTGTGATGGTGGAGCTGAATCAGTACGTCAGTGCCACCGGCGAGCAGTTTTGCCTGCGGATTGTGGGTCAGCAGGTTGATGGCATCGGCAATGGTGGTCGCGCGATGGTAAGAAGCAAAATCAAACATGATGTTATCCTCAAATCAATCCTGCCAGATGGAACTCTTCGTATAACCGTTTTGGCGTCAGCGGCAGTGTATTGATTGCAACACCGGTAGCCATCTTCACCGCGTTACGAATAGCTGCGGCAACAGGAATGATCGGAGGCTCACCCAGTGACTTATGTCCGTATGCGGATTGCGGTTCATTGATTTCGACGAACGCGCTTTCCAGTTGTGGCAGATCTGGCATGGTCGGCATTTTGTAATCCAGCAGATTTGGGTTACGTACCACACCGCTTTTCGCGTCGATGATCATCTCTTCAAATAGCGCCCAGCCAATGCCCATTCCCATCCCGCCGTGTACCTGGCCTTCTGCCAGCAGCGGATTGAGAATATGCCCCGAATCATGAACATTGAGGATGCGGTTGATAGTGACTTTGCACAGCGCGATATCGACCGTCAGATCAACAAAGGTACAGCCAAACGCTGGTGGGTTCGTGGTGGTTTTGATGGAGCTTTCTGCAGAAAGCTGTCCGCCACGCTCGGGATGATAAAACGCATCCATTGCCAGATCTTTTAATGACAACAATGGCTCTTCCGGTCTTTCAACCAGCACGATATGGCCTTTTATCAAGGTTAGATTCATCGCTGACTGATGTAGCATGACTGCGGCGTGAGCGATGATTTTCTCTTTCAACAGCAACGCCGCACTGCGCAACGCTGGCGCGGCAACATAGCTCTGCCGTGACGCAAACGCACCGGGGTCGAAGGGTGTAACGTCGGTGTCTTGTGTCGAAATTACGCGGACATCGCTGACCGGGACACCCACGGTTTCCGCCACCATTTGCGAGAACACGGTGTCGGCACCCTGACCGATTTCCGTCGCACCGCTTTGCACGTTGATGGTTCCATCCTGATTCATCAACAGGCGTGCGCCAGCGATTTCTACACCAACAGGCCAGGTGTTAGAGGTGTAGCTAAAACAGGCAACGCCAACGCCTCGCCGTAAATTGCCTTGCTGGTTCTGGCACTCTGCACGGCGTTTTTCCCATTCAAAGATTTCTCGTCCTTTTTCCAGACACTCTGGTAATCCGGCGCTGTAAATACGCTTGCCCGTGAGTGGATTTGCATCGCCTTCACGAGCGGCATTACGTAAACGAATTTCTACTGGGTCTAGTTCCAGCGCAGTAGCGGCGTCATCCAGCATTGATTCGACAGCAAAAACGACTTGCGGTGCACCATAACCGCGCATCGCGCCAGCCGAGGGCAGATTGGTATAGCAGGTCTTTGAACTGTAAGCGTAAGCACAACGAGGATAAAGGTAAGCGACTTTATTACCGCCTGCGGAAGCGATGGAGTGACCGTGAGAGGCGTAAGCGCCGGTGTTGGACAGAACATCCAGACTATAACCTTTCAACGTACCATCACGGTTCACGCCCATTTGCCCATCAATGGTAAAGGCGTGGCGGGTTCGGGTTGCGAGAAAACACTCTTCACGGCTAAGGGAAACTTTCACCGGAATACCACCGAGCTTGCTGGTCAGGAATGCCGCCATTGGCTCTTCCAGCACATCCTGTTTATTACCAAAACCGCCACCGACAAACGGTTTGATGACTCGCACACATGACCAGGGAATATCCAGCGCCTGACCGACAACGCGGCGAACAATGTGCGGGATCTGCGTACTGGAGACGATGGTAATTCGCGAGTCATCCTCCATCCATGCCAGAGAGGTCACACTTTCCATATGGCAATGCTGAATGACCGGTGTCTGATAATGCCCCTCGATCTGGTAATCTGCCGCATCGATTGTTTGCTGGACATTGCCTGTCGACATCATGCTTTGTTTAAGTAAATTGCCGCCGTTATGGATTGGTGCTGCGTCTTCTGCCAGTGCCGCTTCTGGCGTGGTGATAACGGGTAATTCTTGCCACTCGATGCTGACTAGTTGCGCCGCTTTTTCTGCCGTGAGCTCATCGCGGGCTACGACGATGGCAACAGCATCACCATGATGACGAACATGGCGGGTTAACAGTGCGCGATCGGCGGTATCGCGTTTATTTTCGTCAAGAGTCCATGCATGTCCTGCCGTCGCGAATGGGATATCCGGTACATCTTCCCAGGTAAAAATCGCCAGTACGCCCGGCAGGCTTCTGGCTTTTTCATCGTTAATATTTACGGCATAACCATGTGCGATAGGGCTACGTACATATTTTGCGTAACACATGCCTGCCATAACATAATCATCTGTATATCGTGCCCGCCCGGTAACCTTAGCAATGGCATCTACGCGCATACATGATTCACCTGTAGCGGTTGCTTCCCGCGCTTCCATAGAAATCCCCTTGATTTGAACATTTGGTTCTTATGGCAATGATTTAGTCTTTGCAGGCAAGAATTACGCCAGAAACGACTATAAACATGGTGGGAGGAGGGAAGTGTGATGTTGTTAATAAAACGCCAGGGATGATGCGTTTTTATCAGCAAAGCAAGAGAGGGCAGTGTATCAATATGAGTGTGATAAAAATCATTGTGATAAATGAATATTAGGCGACACTCAGGGGGCTCTCTTTTTCGTTATGACGATGTGTAAATGGGGGATCGCTATCCTAATGGATTCATTCACAATTCTTGATTTGTACATCCATTTTCCGAGCAATGGATTGGGTATCTGACAGGTGGCTGCTATGATATAGCGTCTTGTTTTTTGAGCGAGGAAAGATTTTGAGCGCAGGACGCCCGAATAAAAAAACGCTGGGTATCGTGATGCTGTTATCGGCAGGGCTGCTTCTGGCGGGCTGTTCTGGTAGCAAATCATCAGACACAGGAACGTATTCCGGCTCCGTTTACACCGTGAAACGGGGGGATACGCTTTATCGTATTTCACGCACCACGGGAACAAGCGTAAAAGAACTTGCCCGACTCAACGGCATTTCTCCACCCTATACCATCGAAGTTGGTCAAAAGTTGAAGCTTGGTGGGGCAAAAAGTAACCGCAGCTCGAGAAAAAATACAGCCAAATCAACGACGAAAACAGCGTCAGTCACTCCACCGCCAGTGGTTCCGAAATCTTCATGGCCACCCGTCGGACAACGCTGCTGGATATGGCCAGCGAGTGGAAAAGTTATCATGCCTTACTCAATGGCGGATGGCGGCAATAAAGGGATTGATATTGCTGCAGCGCGCGGGACACCAATATATGCAGCTGGCGCCGGCAAGGTTGTGTATGTCGGTAACCAATTACGTGGCTACGGTAATCTCATCATGATTAAACACAGTGAAGATTACATCACTGCCTACGCTCATAACGACACGATGCTGGTAAACAATGGGCAAAATGTTAAGGCTGGGCAAAAGATAGCGACGATGGGCAGTACGGATGCTGAATCCGTGCGGTTACATTTCCAGATTCGTTACCGTGCTACGGCGATTGATCCTTTGCGCTACTTGCCGCCACAGGGCAGCAAACCAAAGTGCTGATGGTGAATTAATCAGCAGTCAGTAGCAAGGCACTTGCTAAGAAGAGCGTAAGGTTTATAATGCCTTACGCATCTCAAAGCGGGCGTAGTTCAATGGTAGAACGAGAGCTTCCCAAGTTCTATACGAGGGTTCGATTCCCTTCGCCCGCTCCAGTTTTTATATCCTCATTTATTTTTCTTTTTTATCGAAACGTTCCATTCTTTTAATGTACTCACATCAGGTATGGCTGAATCAAATAACAACAATCAAAAATAAGTAGAACTTGAGTGCTCCTCGACATCGGCAGTCATAAACGAGTTTGCATTCGTTATACCAGTCGAGGATTATCACGACTCAAGCTACTGCATATTGACTGTTAAAATCGATACTATTGTTAGTTTTTGTCAATTGCTTTAACTTTTGGATGTTATTAATAATAACCAAATGACATTCGTTCTCTGTTCCTTGATAAACGTGTGTACATTTTTTATTCTGCGTTGCAGAAATATATGCATTAATGCATTTTTTTATTACTACAGCTTTATGTATATTAGGCTCAAGTAACAGTGCTTGGTCTATACAAGCAATTGCATCATCAATTCTATCGTTATATATATTTACCAGTGATCGATAATAGTATAAGGCGGCGATATCTAATATTTGTGTCTGCGCATGTTCAAAAAAAATACGTGATGTCGTTGCTTGTCCGGAAAGGCCGGTTATCAATCCCATGATCCCTAAAATCTTTCCATCACAAATAGTTTTATCTGACACCTTATCTATAAATGCTAATGCTTTTTGAGTTGCATCTTTATGCTCGTTCATACCATGAAGAGCCAGGGATATATAGCATTCAGCCAACAGGCAATGACACTCATTTATTAGAGACGGAATATTGTATTTTTTTTTCAGGTGTTCAAATATTGTTATTGCTTTGACAATACTTTCAGGTGTGAACTCATTCAGTGCGTTTTTTCCGTTAGACATTTCTTTTGATAAAATATTGTCATTAAAAGAATCGCGTTGACTGATCATTTCCTGCGCGGCTTTAGGTTTCTTCATAGCCAGATTCAAGTTACTGATTATAAATTGTGATACTTTTTGTATATCATCCGCTTGCAGATGTGTGCTGGCAACAAGATAAAAGCTTTTTGCATCGATCACCTCTACATATAAGCTATTTGATGCTCCATGTTGGCTAATTCTTCCAGTTATAAAATAATCTGGTTTGAATCTGGCCAGAAAAGCTGTTTGAGATTTATTATCTATACAATACTGGGTTGCCGCCAGTGGGTATATGTAAAGGTCATCATCTTTTTGGTTTGAAATAAGTTGTACAAGATCCTGATTTAGTTTTAATGGATCATGATGACTGTGGGATGTTATAAATGGAAATAAAGCAACAGCACTACCTGCTTTATTATTTTGGTTCCCTTTTATCTTGAAAACTTGCCCACTGAATCGATACCCTTTTCTGTATATGGTTTCTATACAGCGAGTATAGCCGATGCGTTCAAAAATACATCTTAATGAATATATACACCGTGTAAGGGATTCGTCACTTACAATTACATTTTTCCACACGGACTCGATGATCATATCTTTTGATACAACGTTGCCAGATGATTCAAGCAATACAAATAATACGCCAAGCTCTTTCGGAGGTATGTAAGACTGCTCATTCCCTTTTGTAAGAATACCATCTTCTGTAAGTATTATTCCATCAGAAAAATGATATGAAAACTTAATTTCTAAATCCATTAGCTAACCCCTGTGAAATTTATGGTTATTTGCGTCCTGAATGAGTAATAAATATAACTAATATTCATATATGTTTTATTAAACTGTATATGATGTTGTATATATAAAATTCCATGACTGTTTGAATTAATTTATCCAGGATTGTTTCGAATGTAACCTGAAATATCCTTAATTAATGCTTTTTAATCATGTTTATACATAACTTGTTGAAAGGCAACAATAAACTTACACGTCTTTCATTCCTTAACTGAGTGCTAATTTTGATTTAAGATAAGAGAAAATACCCAAGTGATAGCTATGTATCGAGTTCGAACCTTGTTTGTGAACGTTATAGTAACAATAGCTTTCTCTGCAGTTTATTATGTATAAAATATATATTTGTTGCTTTTTACACAATCATGTATATCGCATTCTACAATGGAGTATTCTCGCTGAGGATATTTCTTCAAATTAATACCGGCAATGTATTAATTTGAAGAGTGAGCATTATAATGAGAGAAGGGGGATGCATTGCTAATATTTTTAGAGAGTGGAAGGTTGCTGTATAGATGGCATAGTTATAAAATTATAGAAATATTACATGTATTATTTTTATTTCAATCGTATCAGGGGTTATCTTGCACAGTACATGATGGCTCTGTTACTAATGTTAAAAAGAAAACCGCGATTACCTTGTGTTTGTATATTATAGCTTATCATTTTTCCTGAAAAGACATAGAAGTCAGGAAGAAGTAGTGCCAGTTTATCATCCTCAACTTGATCAATAATATCGAATTTATTTATTTTATTGGAGGTGAGATGCAAGGTGTTATAATTTTCAGTCCATGTGTATTCAATATCACGTCGAATTGCTTTATAAGCCTTTTTATTTTGTTTCCATGTGCCGCTCAGTGCAACTATACCTGTCTTTTTGTTTTGATTATACATAAAGTCAAGGGTGAGATTGGCTTGTCCCTGGTCATTAAAAATAACCCAGTTAGCTGTACATTTTTCATTGTATGCGATTTTCTCTTTAGAATAATTATAGGTAATAAAAAACACAAATCCACTAATAAAACATAAAATAAGTATCAGGCTTTTTTTATAACGAGTCACGATTAACCCCACGATAAGACAAAGTTAAACAGCCTGTAACTTCGTTATTTCTATAGCTTTTTTTGCAGGCCATAACAATCAAACCCGGAAACGACCTGGCAAGGGGAAAATATAACCATGGATATTTTTTGCAGTCAATTCCTGTCTCTAATATATGGTTTTTATATTTATCGAAATCTTTCAGACCATCGATGCTATCTTCTGTAACATTAAAATGACAACCATTTATTTCTGCAACAGTCCGGTAATCTCTAAAGAATGGTTTGGGTTGGTTATTATTCCATAGTAAAAATGCGGTAAGCAAACCCACACCAAATGCACTTAACATTGGTAAATAAAATTTAGAGCGCGAGAGTCTGTTCCTGACATGATTATCTGGAGCAGCATTTATCTCTTTAACCTCATCTGTAACGTTCAAATTGAGGGGAGAGTTATGCTTTTGAACATCTATTGAAGAGGGTGGGGTATGATTTTCTATGTTGATATCGTTATTGAGCTTGAACCCTTTTCTCGGCACGGTTGCAATAAGCGAATGAGTCGTATCGCCAACCGCGCGAAACCCACGCCTGATAATCGATATGTTTTGGTATAACGTGTTGACCGGTACACGCATACCTTCTTCTTCCCAGACTCTGGAGAAAAAGTCCTGCTGGGCGACCACATCTGGAAAAGCTTCGAGTAGCAACGATAAACACCTGCTTGCGGGCGTTGTCAGAACAACGTTCAACTCGGCGTCATGTACCGAAATTAATTTCTTGTGTTCCGGCCAGAACTCAATATTATTGTTAATAATCCAGTACATAGGTCAATAAAACACAGCATTAAGAAAATTGAAATGAGATAGTTTGGTAAGTATATTAGTATTTACCTAATAAATATATATTAATTTTATATTCACTACGACAATTATAATTGCAATATATTAATGCAACTTAAAACACCATGTGTATTAACATATTTAACGCTTATAACGTCTACTTCCCGGGCTTTTTCGCTCATGAATTTTTGAAATGGCACACAAAATTCACATAATTAAACTAAAAATTAACAAGCGGAATTGGAAGCTCATCTTATAAAACACGGGCATCATTATAAATGCCCGTATATACAATTATTATTGTCGATAGTTACGTTTCAATGCTGAACTGAGTTCGAACGTATAAATAATTCGTTTATTTTACCACCCATCCTTTTTTCAATTCTTTGCTTGTAGGCGTAGATGCTGCGGATATCCATGTCGAGAGTGTCTGCAATTTGATATGGATTATAGCCAGATACCATATGCCCCATTATGGTGAACTCCATTTGAGTCAATGTATTGCCTCTGGTAAATGACAGGTAACGACCAATAAACAGCTGCCTGATCTTCTCGTTAGCAACATCCAGTCCATCATCATTATATATAATAGCTGATATTGCGGGATTGTGTTTTCTCCAGTAATTAGCAAGAGATTGCATATTCCTGTCGCTTATCAACACAATTCCCATTTCCGTACTTGCAAGATACTCAATCCAGTCTTTATCCAGAAAAAGACGTAAAAAACTTACTGAAAAATCTACAAAAATATATCCACTTAATCGAGCATTGTGATTTTTACTTAATATGCCTTCAACCACACCACGATTAAAATACGAACTATCTTCGGGCCACATACAAAAACAGGCGTTTGCACAATACTGCAAGCGCGGTGACTTTTCTGGCATTATTTGGCAATGCATTGAGCAACTATTGCATGTAAGACTTTTATATCTACTACAAAGTCTCATGTTAATAACCTCCCTATTCATAGATAATCGCATAATTTCATTGGTTATTGATGATGTCAATACGCTCTGATTTAATAAGCTTTTAATGGGGATTTGCGTTTAATCTGTATTTGATATTATTCTCAATAAGATATTTAAGAATACATCATTAAGTTTTAAATATGGCTGGATTTCACTCGGTTAACCATGTTGGGCTTATTGCAAATCAGATAAGTGCCTAACGCATTAGGAATATCTATACTGCAAATTGTTTTCGAATAACCAGACGATATCGTGTAAATCTAAGTGATGCATCTTAAATAGTCTTATTTAAGATGTTCAGATTTTTACTGAGGATAACAGCTTGATATTGTTTGTTTATGCTATAGATGGTCAGGAGGGTGATTAATGGTGGAGAGGCATTGTAAGAACTGGAATGGTTCAAAATAAGGACTATTTTGAACCATTCACATCAGCGATTAACTAAAGAACATTACCGATACGCACAGGATACCCACGATCAACGTAATTAGATTTCCGATGGAACGCCAGGGTTTAAGGGCAGGAATGAGATACGTAGACAGTGTTGGCATGATAAAAAGAATCATGGCAATGAGCGGACCACTGATCGCGTAAATCATCGAAATTGCGTTAGGGTTGATGCAGCAGACAATGAAAGTAATCAGCGATACCAACATAATTGACAGCGCGCGGTTAAATGCTCGGCTTTTTTTAACTCCCGCCTGCTGTAACGTGGTTTTGACTAATTCCGTCGCACCTTCAATAACGCCAAAGTAGGTGCCTAAAAATGATTTAGACATGGCAACTACCGCGACAATAATCCCGGAAATTGACAACCACGCAGGGGCATTTGGCAGCATAGATAGTGCCGATAAAATGGTGACGCCTTCCTCTTTTGCCGCCTCAATATATGAAGGTGGAATTGATAACAGGCAGCTAAAGACGAAGAACAGCACGCTCACGCAGATGATGAGATAAGCGACCTTCATAATTTTTTTGCATTTATCCATAGCGTGTTCGCCGTATTTTTCTCGTCTGTCGATAGCAAACGTAGAAATAATCGGAGTATGGCTAAAGGCGAAAACCATCACGGGAATCGATATCCATATCTGGTGAAGGGTATTCTGATTGAACTCTACCTGGGTTGTTAATAAAGAAGGCTGCCAGCTACCGACCAGGTAGATGGAAAGAAATAAGAAGTAGGCAATCAGCGGGAAAACCAAAAATCCCATTACCCGAATTGTGGCGTGACGCCCCATCAGAAAAATAAGATTCAGGATTAACACAACGCCAAGACTCACCAGCATACGGATGCGTAGATCAATGACCATATGCTTCGCCAGCTGTTCAGTGAGTGAGTTGGTGATTGCCACTGCGTATATCAACACCACGACAAAAAAGGCAATGAAGTACAGAGTGGTAATCAGATTACCGATCTTTTTGCCATAGTAGTGAGTTACCGCGCCAGTGATCCCTTCGCCTGCCGATGTTTTTGAAGAAAGGATGAACTGGCATAAGGCTTTATGTGGCCAATATGTTAAAGGCCAGGCGACCAGTGCAGTAATAAACAGAACCACCGCTCCTGCTGAACCTAATTGAATAGGAAGGAAGAGCGTGCCTGCGCCAACGGCTGTGCCGTAGAGTGCGAAGCTCCAGAGAGTTTCTTCTTTTGACCAAATTTTAGACATTATTTGAACGTATCATCTACAAATTAAACAAAATGGAGGGCAATTTACCATAAACCAGGCCAGTCATGGGAGATTAACGCTATATCAACCTCTGGATTGGTGTGTTAGTAGATGCAAACCTTGCGTGCCAGTCAGATATCATCCTCCCTTCTTACGGTAAATTTCCTTTGTGATAAAAATCACTTTTTTTAAACATTTTGGATAATTGAAATTAACAATCATTTACTATTGCGCTGTTAATTGGTGCGAGGTTGTGATGAAAGATGTTGTGATTGTCGGTGCGTTACGAACACCTATCGGCTGCTTTCGTGGAGCGTTGGCTGGTCATTCTGCGGTGGAACTAGGCAGCCTGGTCGTGAAAGCATTATTAGAGCGCACCGGCGTTGCTGCACATGCGGTGGATGAAGTGATTCTTGGACAGGTTCTTACTGCCGGGGCAGGGCAGAATCCAGCACGGCAATCGGCCATTAAAGGTGGTCTTCCCAACAGCGTTTCGGCAATTACCATTAATGATGTTTGTGGTTCCGGGCTAAAAGCTCTGCATCTTGCTACTCAGGCGATTCAGTGTGGTGAGGCTGATATTGTTATTGCCGGTGGTCAGGAAAATATGAGTCGTGCGCCACATGTTTTGACTGATAGCCGCACCGGAGCACAGCTTGGCGATAGCCAATTGGTTGATAGCCTGGTGCATGATGGATTGTGGGATGCATTCAATGATTACCATATTGGTGTCACTGCCGAAAATCTGGCGCGCGAATATGGTATCAGTCGTCAATTACAAGATGCCTACGCACTTAGCTCACAACAGAAAGCGCGGGCGGCCATTGATGCCGGACGATTCAAAGATGAGATCGTCCCGGTCAGAACGCAAAGCAATGGGCAGTTACTGATTGTTGATACCGATGAGCAGCCGCGTACCGATGCCAGTGCCGAAGGGCTGGCTAGTTTAAATCCGTCCTTTGATAGTCACGGTTCTGTTACCGCAGGAAATGCCTCATCCATCAATGATGGCGCGGCTGCGGTAATGATGATGAGCGAAGCCAAAGCACATGCGTTGAATTTACCCGTACTGGCACGTATTCGCGCCTTTGCCAGCGTTGGTGTTGATCCTGCGCTGATGGGCATTGCTCCTGTGTATGCGACTCGCCGTTGCCTGGAGCGTGTAGGCTGGCAGTTGGCTGATGTCGATCTTATTGAGGCTAATGAAGCATTTGCCGCGCAGGCGCTTTCTGTTGGCAAGATGCTTGAATGGGATGAACGCCGGGTCAATGTCAATGGCGGCGCGATTGCATTGGGTCATCCGATTGGCGCCTCTGGCTGTCGCATTTTGGTTTCTTTGGTTCATGAAATGGTGAAACGCAACGCTCGTAAAGGATTGGCTACACTCTGTATTGGTGGTGGTCAGGGCGTGGCATTAACTATTGAGCGTGACGATTAGATCTGTATTTCTTCCTTATCCGTTAAACCTCTACCGCCATCAAGCTGCTTTATAATGATGGCTGGCACGTCTATGCATGTCCCATATAGAACCTGACTTTTTCCTTTCCCCTGCTTATTCGTGATCGATACTACACTTTTTACAATCGTCATCTTAAAAATGAAACAATGTTTTATTTTTAATTGAAAAGAGCACATCACGGGCTTATCATCCTTCAATAGAAAAACGAAACGATGTTTCATAATCGTTCTGGTTTCACACTTCAATGATTATCGGAGGTTGATGTGGACGTAAGACAAAGCATCCATAGCGCGCACGCGAAAACACTGGATACCCAAGGGCTGCGCAATGAATTTTTGGTTGAAAAGGTATTCGTCGCGGATGAGTACACCATGGTTTACAGCCACATTGACCGTATTATTGTTGGCGGCATTATGCCGGTAACTAAAACGGTTTCCGTTGGCGGGGAGGTTGGTAAGCAACTGGGCGTAAGCTACTTCCTTGAACGTCGCGAGCTAGGGGTTATCAATATTGGCGGAACCGGTACGATTACCGTCGATGGTCAATGCTACGAAATCGGTCACCGCGACGCCCTCTATGTTGGTAAAGGTGCAAAAGAAGTTGTTTTTGCCAGCATTGATAGTGCCACTCCGGCGAAGTTTTATTACAACTGCGCACCTGCTCACACGACGTATCCCACGAAAAAAGTCACGCCATCTGAAGTGTCTCCGGTTACGCTGGGCGATAATCTCACCAGTAACCGCCGCACGATTAACAAATACTTTGTGCCGGATGTGCTGGAAACCTGCCAGTTGAGTATGGGGCTGACAGAACTGGCACCGGGAAACCTGTGGAATACCATGCCGTGCCACACCCACGAGCGCCGGATGGAAGTTTACTTCTATTTCAACATGGACGATGACGCCTGCGTTTTCCACATGATGGGGCAGCCGCAAGAAACGCGTCACATTGTGATGCATAACGAACAGGCGGTGATTTCCCCAAGCTGGTCTATCCATTCAGGTGTAGGAACCAGGGCTTATACCTTTATCTGGGGCATGGTCGGTGAAAACCAGGTCTTTGATGATATGGACCACGTTGCCATTAAAGATCTGCGCTAGTCGCGGATATAAATTAATAAGGTATTATCATGATTTTAAATGCATTTTCTCTTGAAGGTAAAGTTGCAGTTGTCACCGGTTGTGACACTGGGCTGGGGCAGGGAATGGCGTTGGGTCTGGCGCAAGCGGGCTGTGACATTGTGGGTATCAACATTGTTGAGCCAACTGAGACCATTGAACAGGTCACTGCGCTGGGGCGCCGTTTTTTAAGTCTGACCGCCGATCTGCGTAAGATTGATGGTATTCCAGCACTGCTGGATCGTGCGGTGGCTGAATTTGGTCATATTGATATCCTGGTGAATAACGCCGGATTAATTCGCCGCGAAGATGCTCTCGATTTCAGCGAAAAAGACTGGGACGATGTGATGAATCTGAATATCAAAAGCGTGTTCTTCATGTCCCAGGCGGCGGCGAAGCACTTTATCGCGCAGGGTAATGGCGGCAAGATTATTAATATCGCGTCAATGCTTTCATTCCAGGGCGGGATCCGTGTGCCCTCATATACCGCATCAAAAAGCGGCGTGATGGGTGTGACGCGCCTGATGGCGAACGAATGGGCAAAACACAACATCAACGTTAATGCGATTGCTCCGGGTTATATGGCGACCAACAATACTCAGCAACTGCGGGCTGATGAACAGCGTAGTGCGGAAATTTTGGAGCGCATTCCTGCGGGGCGTTGGGGGTTGCCGAGCGATCTGATGGGGCCGGTGGTGTTTCTGGCATCCTGTGCTTCTGACTATGTTAATGGCTACACCATTGCCGTGGATGGCGGCTGGTTAGCACGTTAATTCATCTTGCTTACATTTATGACCCTGTCACATTGGCAGGGTTTTTTATTTCTGATAATCAACATAATCCATATCATGGCTATTAAATAATCCATATTAATTATCAATTGATGAGTTTTGTTAGTTTTAACTGCTTTAAAATTAGTTGCTTAATTATAATGTCATTAATTTTACTTAATTTTAAAAGTGTAATGTCCATCACATAACTGCATGTGGCAGCAATTTAATCCATATTTATGCTATTTCCGACCTGACACCTGAGTTAATTGTTCACGTATTTTTTCACTATGTCTTACTCTGTGCTGGCAGGAAAAAATGGTTACTATCAATACGGAATCTGCTTTAACGCCGCGCCCTCTGCGTGATACGCGGCGTATGAATATGTTTGTTTCGGTAGCTGCTGCGGTCGCGGGATTGTTATTCGGTCTTGATATCGGGGTTATCGCAGGTGCATTACCATTTATCACCGATCACTTTGTGCTGACCAGTCGTTTGCAGGAATGGGTGGTCAGTAGCATGATGCTTGGCGCAGCAATCGGTGCGCTGTTTAACGGCTGGCTGTCGTTCCGTTTGGGACGTAAATACAGCCTGATGGCTGGTGCTGTACTGTTCGTATTGGGCTCAATAGGATCAGCGTTTGCCACCAGTGTCGAAATGTTAATCGCGGCCCGTGTGGTTCTGGGGATTGCGGTGGGGATTGCCTCTTACACTGCGCCACTGTATCTCTCTGAAATGGCGAGTGAAAACGTGCGTGGCAAGATGATCAGTATGTACCAGTTAATGGTCACGCTTGGCATCGTTCTGGCGTTTTTATCCGACACGGCATTCAGCTATAGCGGTAACTGGCGTGCGATGTTAGGTGTTCTTGCCTTACCGGCAGTTCTGTTGATTATTCTGGTGGTATTTCTGCCGAATAGCCCGCGCTGGCTGGCGGAAAAGGGGCGTCATATTGAGGCGGAAGAAGTGCTGCGTATGCTGCGCGATACGTCGGAAAAAGCGCGAGAAGAACTCAATGAAATTCGTGAAAGCCTGAAATTAAAACAGGGCGGTTGGGCGCTGTTTAAGATCAACCGTAATGTCCGTCGAGCAGTGTTCCTCGGTATGTTGTTGCAGGCGATGCAGCAGTTTACTGGTATGAACATCATCATGTACTACGCGCCGCGCATCTTCAAAATGGCGGGCTTTACGACCACAGAGCAACAGATGA
This sequence comes from Escherichia sp. MOD1-EC6819, assembly GCF_002965765.1. Classification (NCBI taxonomy): domain Bacteria; kingdom Pseudomonadati; phylum Pseudomonadota; class Gammaproteobacteria; order Enterobacterales; family Enterobacteriaceae; genus Escherichia; species Escherichia sp. MOD1-EC6819. The sequence continues at coordinate 171,610 of NZ_PTRG01000008.1, forward strand.
TTGCGACTCTGGTGGTGGGGCTGACATTTATGTTCGCCACCTTTATTGCTGTCTTTACGGTAGATAAAGCGGGGCGTAAACCGGCACTGAAAATTGGTTTTAGCGTGATGGCGCTGGGCACGTTGGTATTGGGCTATTGCCTGATGCAGTTTGATAACGGTACGGCTTCCAGTGGTTTGTCCTGGCTCTCTGTTGGCATGACGATGATGTGTATTGCCGGTTATGCGATGAGCGCCGCGCCAGTGGTGTGGATCCTGTGCTCCGAAATTCAGCCGCTGAAATGCCGCGATTTTGGTATTACCTGTTCGACCACTACGAACTGGGTGTCGAACATGATTATCGGCGCGACCTTCCTGACTCTGCTCGATAGCATCGGCGCGGCAGGTACGTTCTGGCTCTACACTGCGCTGAACATTGCGTTTGTTGGCATCACCTTCTGGCTTATTCCGGAAACCAAGAATGTCACGCTGGAACATATCGAACGTAGACTGATGGCTGGTGAGAAATTGAGAAATATCGGTGTCTGATTTCACAGGCCGGATGTGCTGTACATCCGGCCTTTTTTTCGCTAATAGAGATCTGGCACCAGGCCGTTGAGGCGTTTGTTTCGTTCCTTAATCAGCTCTGTTGCGGTAACTCACATCAGGAGAGAGGAATGAAAACAATTGGTTTGCTGGGAGGAATGAGCTGGGAATCCACCATTCCTTACTATCGCCTGATAAATGAAGGCATTAAACAGCGACTTGGCGGGCTTCACTCTGCGCAAGTGCTGCTACATAGCGTCGATTTTCATGAAATAGAAGAGTGCCAACGTCGCGGTGAGTGGGACAAAACAGGAGAGATTCTTGCCAGTGCGGCGCTTGGATTACAGCGGGCAGGAGCAGAAGGCATTGTGTTATGTACCAATACGATGCACAAAGTAGCAGATGTTATCGAGTCTCGTTGCTCACTGCCTTTCTTACATATTGCGGATGCCACCGGGCGTGCCATCACCCGTGTTGGAATGACGCGCGTGGCGCTGCTGGGAACGCGCTACACCATGGAACAGGATTTTTATCGTGGACGGCTGGCAGAGCAATTTTCTATCGATTGTCTGGTGCCTGAAGCGGATGAGCGGGCGAAAATTAATCAGATTATTTTTGAAGAGCTGTGTCTGGGGCAATTTACCGAAACGTCACGCGCTTATTATGCGCAAGTCATTACTCGTCTCGCAGAACAGGGGGCGCAGGGCGTCATTTTTGGCTGTACTGAAATTGGTTTACTGGTGCCAGAAGAGCGCAGTGTCCTGCCCGTGTTCGATACCACCGCTCTTCATGCCGAGGATGCCGTCGCTTTTATGCTGTCGTAATTCGCTACAAAATAGCGTTAAGTGAGGCAACCAGATTCGGTAAACCTGCCTGTAAGTGCTCACTAAATGCCTGCACCAGTGCTGATGACGGACGGTGCAGGGGGCGAATCAGGCTAACGGTGAACGGAACTGCAATACTAAATCGCCGCACCACTAAACCGCTTGCCGCATAATCCAGTGCGGTGAGCGGGTTAACCACGGAAACTCCCGCCCCCGCCCGTACCATCGCGCAGACTGACGCGGCGCTATGGGTTTCCACAATCATGCGGCGTTTAACCTGATGTTCATTAAATAGTTGATCCAACAACTGGCGATAGCTATCAGTACGGGAAAGGCTGATGTAATTCTCACCCTGAAAATCTTCCGGCGTTAATACCTCTTTTGCCGCCAGCGAATGCCCCTGTGGTAAAACACAGACTTCATCTAAAGACAGTAATTCAGTACGTTCCGTACCCGCAGGCGTATGCAGCGTCTCGGTGAGGCCTAAATCATGGCGCTGGGCTGAGAGCCACTCTTCAAGTAGCGGCGATTCCTGCGGCACAATGTTTAAGCTGACTTCAGGATAGCGGGCCAGAAACGGTTGCATCAGTGGCGGCAAAAAAGACTGCGAAAAGACCGGCAAGCAGGCAATAGACAGTTCGCCCTGGCGAAATTCGCGCAAACTTTCTGCGGCACTGACAATGCGATCCAGGCCGTACCAGGATCGCTGCACCTCTTCAAACAACCGCAGCCCTTGCACGGTAGGATGTAATCGTCCGCGTACGCGCTCAAACAATTTCATCCCAATTACTTTTTCAAAGCGCGCCAGTTCGCGGCTGACGGTGGGTTGTGAAGTATGTAGCAGTTGTGCTGCTTCAGTCAGGCTTCCGGCGGTCATTACCGCATGAAAAATTTCAATATGACGTAAGTTAACGGCGGCCATCTGCTTAATCTCATTCTCCGGTAATCCATATCATTTTTGCATAGACCTGGCATAAATCGATATTTTTTATTCTTTTTATGATGTGGCGTAATCATAAAAAAGCACTTATTCGGAGTTTGTTATGCCACATTCACTGTTCAGCACCGATACCGATCTCACCGCCGAAAATCTGCTGCGCTTGCCTGCAGAATTTGGCTGCCCGGTTTGGGTCTACGATGCACAAATCATTCGTCGGCAGATTGCGGCTCTGAAGCAGTTTGATGTGGTGCGCTTCGCACAGAAAGCCTGTTCCAATATTCATATTTTGCGCTTAATGCGAGAGCAGGGCGTGAAAGTAGATTCCGTCTCGTTGGGCGAAATCGAGCGCGCGCTGGCGGCGGGTTACAATCCACAAACGCATCCCGATGACATCGTCTTTACCGCTGATGTTATCGACCAGGCGACGCTCGAGCGTGTCAGTGAATTGCAAATTCCGGTGAATGCGGGTTCTGTCGATATGCTCGACCAACTAGGCCAGGTTTCGCCAGGGCATCGGGTATGGCTGCGCGTTAACCCGGGGTTTGGTCATGGGCATAGCCAAAAAACCAATACCGGCGGCGAAAACAGCAAGCACGGTATCTGGTACACCGATCTTCCCGCCGCACTGGAAGTGATACAGCGGCATCAATTGCAGCTGGTCGGCATTCACATGCACATTGGTTCCGGTGTTGACTATGCACATCTGGAACAGGTGTGTGGTGCGATGGTGCGGCAGGTTATCGACTTTGGTCAGGATTTACAGGCGATTTCTGCTGGCGGTGGGCTTTCTGTGCCTTATCAGCAGGGAGAAGAAGCGGTTGATACCGAACATTATTATGGCCTGTGGAATGCGGCACGTGAGCAGATTGCTCATTATCTGGGTCACCCTGTGAAACTGGAAATTGAACCAGGTCGTTTCCTGGTGGCGCAGTCTGGTGTGTTGATTACCCAGGTGCGAAGCGTCAAACAGATGGGGAGCCGCCACTTTGTGCTGGTTGACGCCGGATTTAACGATCTGATGCGCCCGGCAATGTACGGCAGTTACCATCACATTAGCGCACTGGCGGCTGATGGTCATTCCCTTGAGCACGCACTAATGGTGGAAACCGTTGTCGCCGGGCCGCTATGTGAATCGGGGGATGTTTTTACCCAGCAGGAGGGGGGGAATGTCGAAACCCGTGCTTTGCCGGAAGTGAAGGCGGGGGATTATCTGGTACTGCATGATACTGGCGCATATGGTGCGTCAATGTCATCAAACTACAATAGTCGCCCACTGCTGCCAGAAGTTCTGTTTGATAATGGTCAGGCGCGGTTGATTCGCCGTCGCCAGACCATTGAAGAATTACTGGCGCTTGAGTTGCTTTAATCGCGGCTAGTTGCTGGAGGCGTTATGACTTGCCTCCAGTGACGGTGTTGAAACTGAATGGCGACGTACCAGCGTTGGACTAAAGACGTTGGTAATTTCAGGAAGCGGGTGATTGTTCGCCAGTGCCAAAGCCAGTTCGGCAGCCTGAGTCGCCATCGTTACAATTGGATAGCGTACTGTCGTCAAACGCGGACGAACATAGCGCGATACCAGCACATCATCAAAGCCAATCAATGAAATCTCACCCGGTACATCAATACCATTATCATTGAGTACACCCATCGCGCCCGCCGCCATTGAGTCGTTATAACAGGCCACGGCAGTGAAATTTCGCCCCCTTCCCAGCAGTTCAGTCATTGCCTGTTCGCCGCCGCTTTCATCCGGTTCGCCAAAAGTTACCAGCCGATCATTGGCCGGAATACCGCTTTCGGCAAGGGCATCGTAATAACCCTGCAGACGATCTTCGGCGTCAGAAATAGAGTGGTTAGAGCAGAGATAACCAATGCGAGTATGGCCTTGTTGAATCAAATGACGCGTCGCCAGCCAGGCGCCATAACGATCGTCCAGTGCGATGCAACGATTCTCAAACCCCGGAAGGATCCGGTTGATCAGCACCATGCCGGGCATTTGTTTCATCAATGCTGTCAAATCGGCATCGGGAATCATTTTGGCATGAACGACCAGTGCGGCGCAGCGATGGCGGATCAACTGCTCAATGGCCTGACGTTCTTTTTGCTCGTTGTGGTAACCATTACCAATCAATAAAAAATTACCCGTGTGATAAGCCACCTGTTCAACCGCTTTCACCATTGCGCCGAAAAAAGGATCGGAGACATCACCAACAATCAACCCAACGGTTTCGGTGGCCTGTTGTGCCAGCGCCCGGGCGTTGGCGTTCGGGTGATAGCTAAGAGACTCCATTGCACTATGTACAGCCAGCCGGGAAGCTTCGCTGGCTTTGGGAGAATTATTAATGACGCGGGAAACTGTGGCGACTGAAACGCCTGCCAGTCGGGCTACATCCTTTATGGTCGCCATGAAAATACCTTTGTGGGTAAACGCTTACATTCTGTCAGTGTTACGGAAAACGTCCGTTGGTTCAAGGGGCGTGGTACTTTCAGCGCGGGGATTGTGAGCGAAACGCAAATAAGTAAGACAAAAAAAGAGATTGCAAACCTTTGGTTACACTTTGCGAAACGCTGTTGCGATTGACCGCTGGTGGCGTTTGGCTTCAGATTGATAAAGTGGTGATCCCAGAGGTATTGATAGGTGAAGTCAACTTCGGGTTGATCACATGAATTACACCAACCTGCGCAGATGCGCAGGTTTTTTTTGTCTGTCATCAATCTGTAACAGTAACCGATAATTTACACACCTGGTTGCATTTCCCTTCACTCCTTTGCGTTTTCTCGCTGGCGAACAGTCTGTGTACAGACCACAATCAAGATCCCAGAGGTATTGATTGGTGAGATTATTCGGTACGCTCTTCGTACCCTGTCTCTTGCACCAGCCTGCGCGGATGCGCAGGTTTTTTTTCGCCCCCATTTTACTGTCGCTCGTGTTCTCCTTCTGGTGTAATCTCGCACCATTCGCTTTTACTGAAGATTGAGCAAAGGGAGTTGGAATGCTTTTTAGCTTTTTTCGTAATTTGTGCCGTGTCCTGTACCGTGTTCGCGTGACAGGCGACACCAAGGCACTGAAGGGCGAGCGTGTTCTTATTACGCCCAATCACGTCTCATTTATTGATGGCATATTGCTGGCGCTGTTTTTACCCGTTCGCCCTGTTTTTGCCGTTTACACCTCTATCAGCCAGCAGTGGTATATGCGTTGGCTGAAATCATTTATCGACTTCGTTCCTCTCGACCCGACGCAACCCATGGCAATTAAACATCTGGTACGTCTGGTTGAACAGGGGCGACCGGTGGTTATTTTCCCTGAAGGACGAATTACGACAACCGGCTCGCTGATGAAAATCTACGATGGCGCGGGTTTTGTCGCTGCGAAGTCAGGTGCGACAGTCATTCCAGTGCGTATTGAAGGGGCGGAACTTACGCACTTCAGCCGCCTGAAAGGTCTGGTTAAACGTCGCTTGTTCCCGCAAATTCATCTGCATATTTTGCCACCAACGCAAGTGCAGATGCCGGATGCGCCGCGTGCCCGTGACCGTCGCAAAATCGCTGGCGAAATGCTGCATCAAATTATGATGGAAGCGCGTATGGCTGTGCGCCCGCGTGAAACGCTGTACGAATCCTTTTTGAGTGCAATGTACCGCTTCGGTGCGGGTAAAAAGTGTGTCGAAGATGTCAATTTTACCCCTGATACCTATCGCAAATTACTTACCAAAACGCTGTTTGTTGGTCGCATCCTCGAAAAATACAGTGTTGAAGGAGAGCGCATCGGCTTAATGCTGCCCAATGCGGGCATCAGTGCGGCAGTGATTTTCGGGGCTATCGCTCGTCGTCGTATTCCGGCCATGATGAACTACACCGCCGGGGTAAAAGGGCTGACCAGCGCCATTACGGCGGCTGAAATAAAAACCATCTTCACTTCCCGTCAGTTTCTCGATAAAGGCAAACTCTGGCATCTGCCGGAACAGCTTACTCAGGTGCGTTGGGTTTATCTGGAAGATTTAAAAGCGGACGTCACCACTGCCGACAAAGTGTGGATCTTCGCGCATTTGCTGGTGCCGCGCCTGGCACAGGTAAAACAGCAGCCAGAAGAAGAGGCGCTGATCCTCTTTACCTCCGGTTCTGAAGGCCATCCGAAAGGCGTGGTCCATAGCCATAAAAGTATTCTGGCGAACGTCGAGCAGATTAAAACTATTGCCGACTTCACCACCAATGACCGCTTTATGTCGGCATTGCCACTGTTCCACTCTTTTGGTCTGACTGTTGGCCTGTTTACGCCACTGCTGACGGGGGCGGAAGTGTTCCTTTATCCAAGTCCGCTGCACTACCGCATTGTGCCGGAACTGGTGTACGACCGCAGTTGTACCGTGCTTTTTGGCACCTCGACCTTCCTCGGTCACTACGCGCGCTTTGCCAACCCGTATGACTTCTATCGTCTACGCTATGTGGTGGCAGGTGCGGAGAAATTGCAAGAAAGCACCAAACAGCTTTGGCAGGATAAATTTGGCCTGCGCATTCTTGAAGGTTACGGTGTGACGGAATGTGCGCCGGTGGTGTCCATCAACGTACCGATGGCGGCGAAACCAGGTACGGTAGGGCGTATTTTGCCTGGTATGGATGCTCGACTGCTGGCGGTTCCGGGTATCGAAGACGGTGGTCGCCTGCAACTAAAAGGGCCGAACATTATGAACGGCTACCTGCGCGTGGAGAAACCGGGCGTGCTGGAAGTGCCCACCGCCGAGAATGTTCGCGGCGAGATGGAGCGCGGCTGGTATGACACGGGCGATATCGTGCGTTTCGACGAACAGGGCTTTGTGCAGATTCAGGGGCGCGCGAAACGCTTTGCCAAAATTGCAGGCGAAATGGTGTCGCTGGAAATGGTGGAACAACTGGCCATTGGCGTTTCTCCAGACAAGATGCATGCCACTGCGATTAAGAGCGATGCCAGCAAAGGTGAGGCGCTGGTGCTTTTCACCACGGACAGTGAACTGGCGCGCGATAAACTGCAACAGTATGCCCGCGAGCACGGCGTGCCGGAACTTGCCGTACCGCGCGACATTCGCTATCTGAAACAGATGCCATTACTGGGCAGCGGTAAACCTGACTTTGTCACGTTGAAAAGCTGGGTAGACGAAGCGGAACAACACGATGAGTGAGTCAGTGCACACTAACACTTCGCTGTGGTCGAAGGGGATGAAAGCAGTTATCGTCGCGCAGTTTCTTTCTGCGTTTGGTGATAACGCGCTGCTGTTTGCTACTCTGGCGTTACTGAAAGCGCAGTTCTATCCGGAGTGGAGTCAGCCTGTCCTGCAAATGGTGTTTGTAGGTGCTTACATTCTTTTTGCGCCGTTTGTCGGGCAGGTGGCGGATAGCTTTGCCAAAGGCCGGGTAATGATGTTTGCTAACGGCCTTAAGCTGTTGGGCGCTGCCAGTATCTGCTTTGGCATCAATCCCTTTCTCGGCTATACGCTGGTGGGAATTGGTGCGGCAGCGTATTCACCGGCGAAATACGGGATTCTTGGTGAATTAACCACGGGTAGTAAGTTAGTGAAAGCTAACGGTTTAATGGAAGCATCCACCATTGCGGCGATTTTGCTCGGTTCCGTAGCCGGTGGTGTACTGGCAGACTGGCATATTCTGGTCGCCCTGGCGGCATGTGCGCTGGCCTACGGCGGGGCGGTCGTCGCCAATATCTATATTCCAAAACTGGCGGCGGCGCGTCCGGGGCAGTCGTGGAATCTCATCAACATGACCCGCAGTTTCCTGAATGCCTGCACCTCGCTATGGCGCAATGGTGAAACGCGTTTTTCGCTGGTAGGCACCAGTTTGTTCTGGGGAGCGGGCGTCACGCTGCGTTTCCTGCTGGTGCTATGGGTGCCGGTGGCGCTGGGCATTACCGATAACGCTACGCCGACCTATCTCAACGCCATGGTGGCGATTGGCATCGTGGTTGGCGCAGGTGCGGCAGCGAAGCTGGTCACGCTGGAAACCGTTTCACGCTGTATGCCTGCCGGGATTTTAATTGGCGTGGTAGTGCTGATTTTCTCCCTGCAACACGATCTACTTCCTGCCTATGCCTTGCTGATGTTGATTGGCGTACTTGGCGGCTTTTTTGTCGTTCCGCTCAATGCGTTGTTACAGGAGCGGGGTAAAAAAAGCGTCGGGGCGGGGAATGCGATTGCAGTACAGAACCTGGGCGAAAACAGTGCCATGTTGCTGATGTTGGGGATTTATTCACTGGCGATCATGGTAGGCATCCCGGTCGTGCCCATTGGCATTGGCTTCGGTACGCTGTTTGCGCTGGCAATAACGGCGCTGTGGGTCTGGCAACGCCGTCATTAATATTTAACGCCGGTTTTAACCGGCGTTAATCCTTAAGGTGCCGGATAAGTATAAACCTGATGCACCGCTTCAATTTCAGCCAATACGTCTTCGCTTAACTCCAGATGCAAACTTTCGATGTTGGTTTTCAACTGTTCCATCGTCGTTGCGCCCAGCAGCGTGCTGGCAACAAACGGTTGGCGGCGTACAAAAGCGAGCGCCATCTGAGCAGGATCCAGGCCATGACGTCTGGCAATATCAACATACGCCGCGACGGCTTTTTGCGTTTGCTCACCACTATAACGGGTGAACCGACTAAAGAGCGTATTACGCGCACCAGCCGGTTTTGCACCATTGAGATATTTACCGGTCAGCGTGCCGAAACCCAGGCACGAATAGGCCAGCAACTCGACGCCTTCATACTGGCTGACTTCCGCCAGACCCACTTCAAAGCTGCGGTTTAACAGACTATAGGGGTTCTGAATAGTGACGATGCGCGGCAGATCGTGTTTGTCCGCCAGATGTAGATAACGCATTACGCCAAATGCGGTTTCATTCGACACGCCGATATAACGAATTTTCCCTGCGCGTTGGTATTCTGCCAGTGCATCCAGCGTATCCAGCAGCGAAACCGCAGGCGCGGAATCCGTCCAACTATAACCGAGTTTGCCGAAGCAGTTGGTCGGGCGCTGCGGCCAGTGTACCTGATAAAGATCGAGGTAATCAGTCTGTAGGCGCTTGAGGCTGTCATGCAGAGCTTCGCGGATATTCTTCCTGTCCAGCGCCTGATCCGGGCGAATTCCCTTGTCATTATTGCGCGACGGTCCGCTCACTTTGGAGGCGATAATTAACTTTTCGCGGTTGCCATGTTTTGCCAGCCAGTTACCGACATAGGTTTCAGTCAATCCCTGCGTTTCGGGGCGCGGCGGTACAGGGTACATCTCGGCAACGTCAATAAGATTAATGCCCTGAGCGACGGCATAGTCGAGTTGTGCGTGGGCGTCGGCTTCGCTGTTCTGTTCACCAAACGTCATCGTGCCAAGCCCCAGCGTGCTGACTTCCAGCGAGCTGTGGGGTATACGGTGATATTGCATAGCCGTTTCCTTTTTATAATCACGACATAAGGAATATAAAAATGGCAGAGGGAAGGGAAAAGGGAAAGCGAAAAATCTTAAGGTCAGCCGGATGCTGACCTTATTTTTTAACGTTCAATAATTTGCGAGACATCATCGCGGTTAATTTGCATCGCGTTACCTTGTTGATCGTGATAACTCACAAGCCCGGTATCATCGTCAATTTCCGGTTTTCCATCAGTCAGGATCATTCGACCATCTTTAGTGGCCATCACATAATCACTACTACAACCGGAAACAGCAAATGCCAGTCCGACTGCGGAAATTAATACTGCCCATTTTTTCATCCGGTTATCCTCATTAAGCCCATCAATGATAATAGTCTGTTTATAATCTGACGTTATACATCTTGAAAGCAGGAAAGTCTTAAACTGTGAGAATAAAGGGAAGACGTTCGCTCTCCCACTGGAGAGCGAACGGAATATCAGAGCGGATTCTTTTTATTGCGAATCAGGTTGAGGCTTTCTACTGCAATGGAGAAGAACATTGCGAAGTAGATGTAACCTTTCGGTACGTGGATATCGAAACTTTCCAGTATCAGGGTAAAGCCCACCAGAATCAGGAAAGAGAGCGCCAGCATTTTTACCGAAGGGTGGCGTTCAACAAAATCACCAATCGAACGCGCGGCGAACATCATCACACCTACTGCAATGACGACGGCCGCCATCATAATAAACAGATGATCCGACAGACCCACGGCGGTAATCACTGAATCGAGGCTGAAAATAATATCCAGCAGCATAATCTGTACGATAGCACCGAGGAATGATGAAACGCGTGTTTTCAGCCCTTCTTCTTCACCTTCGATAGATTCGTGGATCTCCTTACTGGCTTTCCAGATAAGGAACAGACCACCCAGCAGCAGAATCAAATCACGAGCGGAAATTTCCTGACTGAAAATTGTAAAAAGCGGATTCGTCAGGCGCGTAACCCAGGCAATCGACGCCAGCAGCGCCAGACGCATAACCATGGCTCCAGCCAGTCCCAGACGCCGCGCGTGACCACGCTGTGCGGTGGGCAACTTTGCGACCACCAGAGAAAGGAAAATAATATTATCGATCCCAAGAACGATCTCCAGCAGCGTCAGCGTACCGAGCGCAAGCCAGGCGTTAGGATCGGTTATCCATGCAAATAACATCTAAAAAGCCCTGCCAAAAAAATGAAGCGGTAATTATATGCCCGGAATGCAGCAGGTCAAAGCGATGGCTACTGGATCAAAAAATGACGGGCCAGCAGTGCGCTGGTGAACTTCTTCTTCAGATAAAATCCGCGCGGCAATGTCAGAATTCGTTCGCCCCGGGCGCCAATGGCTTCGGTGAGAGCTTTCGCATTCGCCGCTTTCGGTCGTATTTGCAAATATTCCCCGTGACGAGCGGTGATTCGCTCAACCTGACCGAGGACAATCATATCCATCAATTCTTCCCAGTCTTCGCGTAGCTGTCGGTCTTCCTCTTCGTTCGGACTCCACAACAACGGTGCTCCTACGCGACGCTGCGCCAGCGGGATGCTGCGCTCGCCTTCAACCGGTATCCATAACACCCGTTTAAGTTTGTGGCGGACGTGACTGGTTTCCCAGGTCACACCGCTATTGCCGGTTAATGGTGCAACACAAACGAATGTCGTTTCCAGCGGACGACCAAGACTATCCACAGGGATAGTTTTGAGTTCCACGCCTAATGCGGCAAAATCTTGTTCAGGTTTACTCCCTGCGCTGGCGCCAAGCCAGATCTCCAGTAACACACCGATCCAACCTTTATCGCGTTTTAAATTCTCCGGCGCAACCAACCCGGCAAGTGCTGCCAGTTCACCCAGGGTATAGCCAGAAAGTTGCTGTGCTTGTGCTAATAACTGCGCTTCAGTTTCGGGAGGAGAGGACAATGGGCGAGGTTGAGACATGGCATTACACCTTGGTTAAAAAATAAGCAGCTATTTTGTACCGAATATTCAGAGTGTAACTTTTTCCACAAGCGTTATTCAATTCTATGATTTATCTTGTTTTTTAATCCACAGGTGACGGTGTTGCGCAACGTCCTGGTGGGTTTTCCAATTCTGGTCACTGAAAATAAACAGGATCTTACACCATGTTATCCACAGAAAGCTGGGATAACTGTGAAAAACCCTCACTACTGTTTCCATTTACAGCCTTGACGTGCGACGAAACTCTAATTTTTAGTGGTGCGGTGCTTAACTTAGTGGCACATTCTGTGGATAAATACGACGTTGGTTGATCTTTCACCAATGCGAAAATGAGTGGTGTGACATGGGTCACGAATTTCTCTGTTTTATCAATATTTATGTGTTTAATATATTGATTAATAACGAATATTTTAAATTGTATTTTAGCGACTGATTCAGAATGCTCTGGGTTTTCCCGTGGTAATTCCGTAGTTCTTCACAACTCTATCCACAGAAAAGGTGAATAAAAACGGCTATCCACCCCGTCCTCTGTTTATAACTCTGCACTTAACTGTGAGTTATTCAATTGTTATTAGTGTGTAATGCCCTGCAGAGAGTGGTTTACCGTCTTCCTGGAGTATGAAACAATCATTCGTATATAAAGCTTTATTTTGAGGTAGTCCGGTGATTGATGACGATGGCTACCGCCCAAACGTAGGTATCGTGATTTGTAATCGTCAGGGGCAAGTGATGTGGGCCCGGCGATTTGGTCAGCACTCCTGGCAATTTCCGCAAGGCGGAATTAATCCCGGAGAATCCGCAGAACAGGCGATGTACCGTGAATTGTTTGAAGAAGTAGGATTAAGCCGTAAAGACGTTCGAATCCTTGCTTCAACGCGTAACTGGTTGCGCTACAAATTACCGAAACGTTTGGTGCGTTGGGACACGAAGCCGGTTTGTATCGGCCAAAAACAAAAATGGTTTCTCTTGCAGCTGGTGAGCGGCGATGCGGAAATCAATATGCAAACCAGCAGTACACCAGAGTTTGACGGCTGGCGATGGGTAAGTTACTGGTATCCGGTCAGACAGGTGGTGTCATTTAAACGTGATGTCTACCGTAGGGTAATGAAAGAGTTCGCAAGTGTTGTGATGGCGCTGCAAGAAAATACGCCTAAACCACAAAACGTATCTGCTTATCGACGTAAAAGAGGTTAAGTCACGCCCATTATGCTCACTCGCCTGCGCGAAATAGTCGAAAAGGTAGCCAGCGCACCACGCCTGAATGAGGCGTTAAATATTCTGGTTACCGACATCTGTCTTGCGATGGATACCGAGGTCTGTTCGGTCTACCTGGCCGATCACGACCGACGTTGTTACTACCTGATGGCGACCCGAGGATTAAAAAAGCCACGTGGTCGCACCGTAACGCTCGCGTTTGATGAAGGGATCGTCGGCCTGGTTGGCAGGCTGGCGGAACCGATAAACCTTGCGGATGCGCAAAAACACCCCAGCTTCAAATATATCCCCTCCGTAAAAGAAGAACGTTTCCGCGCGTTTTTAGGCGTGCCAATTATTCAACGTCGCCAGTTACTTGGTGTACTGGTGGTACAGCAACGAGAGTTGCGGCAGTACAACGAAAGTGAAGAATCTTTCCTGGTGACGCTTGCCACCCAGATGGCAGCTATTCTTTCTCAGTCGCAGTTGACTGCCTTGTTTGGGCAATATCGCCAGACGCGAATCCGCGCATTACCGGCAGCGCCCGGCGTGGCGATTGCTGAAGGCTGGCAGGATGCCACGTTACCCTTAATGGAACAGGTATATCAGGCATCAACGCTGGATCCGGCTCTGGAACGCGAGCGACTGACCGGGGCGCTGGAAGAAGCGGCTAACGAGTTTCGTCGCTACAGCAAACGCTTTGCTGCCGGTGCACAAAAAGAAACAGCGGCTATTTTCGATCTTTACTCACACCTGCTTTCTGACACGCGTCTGCGTCGCGAATTATTTGACGAGGTGGATAAAGGCTCAGTTGCAGAGTGGGCGGTGAAAACGGTCATTGAAAAATTCGCCGAACAGTTTGCTGCGCTAAGTGATAGCTATCTCAAAGAGCGAGCCGGTGATTTACGTGCGCTGGGTCAGCGATTGTTGTTTCACCTTGATGATGCCAACCAGGGGGCGAACGCCTGGCCGGAACGTTTCATTCTGGTGGCAGATGAACTGTCAGCGACAACCCTTGCAGAGCTGCCTCAGGATCGCTTAGTCGGCGTTGTCGTGCGCGATGGCGCAGCCAACTCCCATGCTGCGATTATGGTACGTGCGCTGGGGATCCCTACCGTGATGGGCGCGGACATTCAGCCTTCGGTGCTGCATCGTCGCACACTGATTGTTGATGGTTATCGCGGTGAATTGCTGGTCGATCCGGAGCCGGTACTGCTGCAAGAATATCAGCGGCTGATTAGCGAAGAGATTGAGCTTAGCCGTCTGGCAGAAGATGACGTCAATTTACCTGCGCAGTTAAAAAGCGGCGAGCGCATAAAAGTTATGCTCAATGCGGGATTAAGCCCGGAACATGAAGAAAAACTGGGCAGTCGCATTGATGGTATCGGTCTTTATCGCACCGAAATCCCTTTCATGCTGCAAAGTGGTTTCCCGTCGGAAGAAGAACAGGTGGCGCAGTATCAGGGGATGCTGCAAATGTTCAATGATAAACCTGTCACCCTGCGTACGCTGGATGTCGGTGCTGACAAACAATTGCCCTACATGCCGATCAGCGAAGAGAATCCATGCCTGGGGTGGCGTGGGATTCGCATTACGCTCGATCAGCCGGAGATCTTTTTGATCCAGGTGCGGGCGATGTTGCGCGCCAATGCTGCAACGGGCAACCTGCACATTCTGTTGCCAATGGTCACAAGCCTGGATGAAGTTGACGAAGCACGCCGCTTGATTGAACGTGCCGGACGTGAAGTCGAGGAGATGATCGGTTACGCAATTCCCAAACCACGCATCGGTATCATGCTGGAAGTACCTTCAATGGTATTTATGCTGCCGCATCTGGCAAACCGGATCGATTTTATCTCTGTTGGCACCAACGACCTGACTCAATACATCCTGGCCGTTGATCGCAACAACACCAGAGTAGCGAACATTTATGACAGTCTTCATCCTGGGATGTTACGTGCTCTGGCGATGATCGCCCGTGAGGCGGAAACGCAGGGAATCGATCTGCGTTTATGCGGTGAAATGGCGGGCGATCCCATGTGCGTGGCAATCCTCATTGGGCTGGGGTATCGCCATCTGTCTATGAACGGACGTTCTGTCGCGCGCGTAAAATACCTGCTGCGGCGCATTGATTTTGCCGAAGCAGAAAATCTTGCGCAGCGCAGTCTGGAAGCGCAACTGGCGACCGAAGTTCGTCATCAGGTAGCGGCATTTATGGAGCGTCGCGGTATGGGCGGGCTGATTCGCGGGGGGTTATAGCGCGGATCATATACATATCTTTTAACGGTATCCGGCAACCAGCCAGGTTCCCTTGTGCTATTATTCGCACCTTTGGAGCGCCTGAAACCTGCGGCGCGCATTTCAATCGCTGTTCTCTTTCAGCGAAATAACAAGAACTTGTGGTGACAGATGACCAGTAGCTATCTGCATTTTCCGGAATTTGATCCGGTCATTTTCTCAATAGGACCCGTGGCGCTTCACTGGTACGGCCTGATGTATCTGGTGGGTTTCATTTTTGCAATGTGGCTGGCTGGGCGTCGGGCTAGCCGTCCAGGCAGCGGCTGGACCAAAAATGAAGTTGAAAACTTACTCTATGCGGGCTTCCTCGGCGTCTTCCTTGGCGGACGTATTGGTTATGTTCTGTTCTACAACTTCCCGCAGTTTATGGCCGATCCGCTGTATCTGTTCCGTGTCTGGGACGGCGGCATGTCCTTCCACGGCGGTCTGATTGGCGTGATTGTGGTGATGATTATCTTCGCCCGCCGCACCAAACGTTCCTTCTTCCAGGTCTCTGATTTTATCGCACCGCTCATTCCATTTGGCCTTGGAGCCGGGCGTCTGGGCAACTTTATTAACGGTGAATTATGGGGGCGCGTTGACCCGAACTTCCCGTTTGCCATGCTGTTCCCTGGCTCCCGTACCGAAGACATTCTGTTGCTGCAAAACAACCCACAGTGGCAATCCATTTTCGACACCTACGGCGTACTACCGCGCCACCCGTCGCAACTTTACGAGATGCTGCTGGAAGGTGTGGTGCTGTTTATTATCCTCAACCTGTATATCCGTAAACCGCGCCCCATGGGGGCTGTCTCAGGCTTGTTCCTGATTGGCTATGGCGCGTTTCGCATCATTGTTGAGTTTTTCCGCCAGCCCGATGCGCAGTTCACCGGTGCATGGGTGCAGTACATCAGCATGGGGCAAATTCTTTCCATCCCGATGATTGTCGCGGGTGTTTTCATGATGGTCTGGGCATATCGTCGCAGCCCACAGCAACACGTTTCCTGAGGAACCATGAAACAGTATTTAGAACTGATGCAAAAAGTGCTCGACGAAGGCACACAGAAAAACGACCGTACCGGAACCGGAACGCTTTCCATTTTTGGTCATCAGATGCGTTTTAACCTGCAGGATGGATTCCCGTTAGTGACAACCAAACGTTGCCACCTGCGTTCCATTATCCATGAACTGCTGTGGTTCCTGCAGGGCGACACTAACATTGCTTACCTGCACGAAAACAATGTCACCATTTGGGACGAGTGGGCCGATGAAAACGGCGATCTCGGTCCGGTTTATGGTAAACAGTGGCGCGCCTGGCCAACGCCAGATGGTCGTCATATTGACCAGATCACTACGGTACTGAACCAGCTGAAAAACGATCCGGATTCCCGCCGTATTATTGTTTCGGCGTGGAACGTAGGCGAACTGGATAAAATGGCGCTGGCGCCGTGCCATGCGTTCTTCCAGTTCTATGTGGCAGACGGCAAACTCTCTTGCCAGCTTTATCAGCGTTCCTGTGACGTTTTCCTCGGCCTGCCGTTTAACATTGCCAGCTACGCGTTACTGGTGCATATGATGGCGCAGCAGTGCGATCTGGAAGTGGGTGATTTTGTCTGGACCGGTGGCGATACGCACCTGTACAGCAATCATATGGATCAAACCCATTTGCAATTAAGTCGTGAACCGCGTCCGCTGCCGAAGCTGATTATCAAACGTAAACCTGAATCCATCTTCGACTACCGTTTCGAAGACTTTGAGATTGAAGGCTACGATCCGCATCCGGGCATTAAAGCGCCGGTTGCTATCTAAATTACGCAACATCCTGCCAGAGCCGACGCCAGTGTGCGTCGGTTTTTTTTATCCTTCGCTAAATTCTTCGAGACGCCTTCCCGAAATTTTGCAACGCCCTGCAACAGCGTAAATAGTCCGGAAGACGCGCCGAAGAATGAGAAACTGACCCTCGTCTTTTTTTCTCCTCGTCGCATACTGCCGGCATGAAAACACAACGTGGTTATACGCTGATTGAAACGCTGGTTGCGATGCTGATTTTGGTCATGCTAAGCGCAAGTGGACTTTATGGCTGGCAATACTGGCAGCAGTCGCAACGGCTATGGCAAACCGCCAGCCAGGCGCGGGACTATTTGCTCTATTTACGTGAGGATGCCAACTGGCATAACCGCGACCACAGTATCAGCGTCATCAGGGAGGGGAAGTTATGGTGTCTTGTGAGTTCTGCCGCAGGGGCGAATGCCTGTCATGGCAGTTCACCGCTGCTCTTCGTGCCACGCTGGCCCGACGTAGAAATGAGCGACCTGACGCCTTCGCTCACTTTATTTGGCATGCGCAATACCGCATGGGCAGGGCATATTCGCTTCAAAAACTCAACGGGCGAGTGGTGGCTGGTGGTTTCGCCGTGGGGAAGGCTCCGGCTTTGCCAGCAAGGAGAAACAGAAGGATGTCTGTAAAAGAGCAAGGATTTTCTCTGCTGGAAGTTTTGATTGCTATGGCGATCAGTAGCGTACTGTTGCTGGGGGCTGCACGATTTCTGCCTGCATTACAGCGTGAAAGTTTGACGAGCGCCCGTAAGCTGGCGCTGGAAGATGAAATCTGGCTGCGGATATTTACAGTCGCGAAGCATCTCCAGAGAGCGGGTTATTGTCATGGTAGCTGCACTGGCAAGGGGCTGGTCATTGTCGGGCAGGGTGACTGCATCATTGTTCAGTGGGATGCGAACAGTAACGGTATCTGGGAGAGCGAACCGGTAAAAGAGTCCGACCAGATTGGATTTCGTCTGAAGGAGCATGTGCTGGAAACGCTACGTGGTGCGACATCTTGTGAAGGTAAGGGCTGGGATAAAGTCACTAATCCGGATGCCATCATTATCGACACTTTTCAGGTCGTGCGTCAGGATGTCAGCGGTTTCTCGCCGGTGTTGACGGTTAATATGCGGGGCGCCAGTAAGGCTGAACCACAAACCGTGGTGGATGCCAGCTATAGCGTAACAGGATTCAACCTGTGAATAGTGAACGGGGAGTTTCATCGCTGGCACTGGTTCTGATGTTGCTGGTTTTGGGCAGCTTGCTGCTACAGGGAATGAGCCAACAGGATCGCAGTTTTGCCTCTCGGGTGACTATGGAAAGCCAGTCATTGCGTCGCCAGGCTATCGTACAGTCGGCGCTGGAATGGGGCAGAATGCACTCCTGGCAGACGCAGCCCGCAGTTCAGTGCTCACAGTACGCTGCAACCGGTGCCCGGGTTTGTCTGCGTTTACTGGCAGATAATGAAATCTTGCTGATTGCCGGTTATGAAGGCGTTTTGTTGTGGCGAACAGGCGAAGTCATCGATGGAAACATTGTTTTTTCGCCACGCGGCTGGAGTGATTTCTGCCCGCAGAAAGAGGGAGCGTTATGTCAGCTTCCCTGAAGAATCAACAAGGCTTTAGCCTGCCGGAAGTGATGTTGGCGATGGTGCTGATGGTAATGATTGTCACTGCATTATCGGGGTATCAGAGAACATTAATAAACAGTTTTGCCAGCAGAAACCAGTATCTGCAACTCTGGCGGCATGGCTGGCAGCAAACGCAACTGCGCGCGATTTCGCCACCTGCCAACTGGCAGGTTAACCGAATGCAGACATCGCAGGCGGGATGTGTCAGCATCAGCGTTACGTTAGTTTCACCCGAGGGCAGAGAAGGCGAGATGACCCGCCTGCATTGCCCGAATCGTCAGTAGTCAGGAGCCGCTATGTTAAGGGTCTACCATTCCAATCGTCTGGACGTGCTGGAAGCGTTGATGGAGTTTATCGTCGAACGCGAACGGCTGGACGATCCTTTCGAACCAGAAATGATTCTGGTGCAAAGTACCGGTATGGCGCAGTGGCTGCAAATGACGCTGTCGCAGAAGTTCGGCATTGCGGCAAACATTGATTTCCCGCTGCCGGCGAGCTTTATCTGGGATATGTTCGTCCGCGTATTGCCGGAGATCCCCAAAGAGAGCGCCTTCAACAAACAGAGCATGAGCTGGAAACTGATGACTCTGCTGCCGCAACTGCTGGATCGCGAAGATTTTACCCTGTTGCGTCATTACCTGACTGACGATAGCGACAAGCGCAAGCTGTTTCAGCTTTCCTCAAAAGCGGCGGATCTGTTTGACCAGTATCTGGTCTATCGCCCGGACTGGCTGGCACAGTGGGAAGCGGGGCGCCTGGTTGAAGGGCTGGGAGAAGCGCAGACCTGGCAAGCTCCTTTGTGGAAGGCGCTGGTGGAATATACCCATGAACTGGGGCAACCGCGCTGGCACCGTGCCAATCTCTATCAACGCTTTATCGAAACGCTGGAGTCCGCGACGACCTGCCCGCCGGGGTTACCTTTGCGTGTCTTTATATGCGGTATTTCCGCGTTACCGCCTGTTTATCTACAGGCGCTACAGGCGCTGGGTAAACATATTGAAATCCATCTTCTGTTTACCAACCCTTGCCGTTATTACTGGGGTGATATTAAAGATCCGGCTTATCTGGCAAAGCTTCTGGCTCGCCAGCGGCGACACAGTTTTGAAGATCGCGAATTGCCGCTATTCCGCGATAGCGAAAACGCCGGACAGTTGTTTAACAGCGACGGCGAACAGGATGTTGGTAACCCGCTACTGGCCTCGTGGGGCAAACTGGGGCGCGACTACATCTATCTGCTTGCCGATCTCCAGAGCAGTCAGGAGCTGGACGCATTCGTTGATGTTACGCCAGACAGCCTGTTGCATAACATCCAGTCCGACATTCTCGAACTGGAAAATCGTGCCGTTGCGGGCGTGAATCTGGCAGAGTTTTCCCGTAGCGATAAAAAACGTCTGCTTGATCCACAAGATAACAGCGTCACCTTCCACGTATGCCACAGCCCGCAGCGCGAAGTGGAAGTTTTGCACGATCGCCTGCTGGCGATGCTGGAAGAAGATCCGACACTTACTCCACGCGACATCATCGTGATGGTGGCCGACATCGATAGCTACAGTCCGTTTATTCAGGCTGTATTTGGTAGCGCACCTGCGGATCGTTACCTGCCTTATGCCATTTCCGACCGTCGGGCGCGTCAGTCGCATCCGGTGCTGGAAGCGTTTATCAGCCTGTTATCACTACCTGACAGTCGCTTTGTGTCAGAGGATGTGCTGGCGCTGCTGGATGTGCCGGTGCTGGCGGCGCGGTTTGACATCACCGAAGAAGGGCTGCGTTATTTACGTCTGTGGGTTAATGAATCCGGCATTCGCTGGGGGATTGATGACGACAACGTTCGCGAGCTGGAACTCCCCGCCACCGGGCAACACACCTGGCGATTTGGCCTGACACGCATGTTGCTGGGCTATGCAATGGAGAGCGCCCAGGGCGAGTGGCAATCGGTTCTTCCTTATGACGAATCGAGCGGCTTAATTGCAGAACTGGTAGGGCATCTGGCGTCACTGCTAATGCAACTGAATATCTGGCGTCGCGGCCTGGCGCAGGAGCGTCCGCTTGAGGAGTGGCTGCCGGTTTGTCGCGATATGCTCAACGCCTTCTTCCTGCCGGATGCGGAAACCGAAGCGGCGATGACGCTTATTGAGCAGCAGTGGCAGGCGATTATCGCCGAAGGTTTAGGTGCGCAGTATGGCGACGCGGTGCCGCTGTCACTGTTACGTGATGAACTGGCACAACGCCTCGATCAAGAACGTATCAGCCAGCGTTTTCTTGCGGGTCCGGTTAACATTTGTACGCTGATGCCAATGCGTTCAATCCCGTTCAAAGTGGTTTGCCTGCTGGGGATGAACGATGGCGTTTACCCACGCCAGCTTGCACCATTGGGCTTTGATTTAATGAGCCAGAAACCGAAGCGTGGCGACCGTAGCCGTCGCGATGACGACCGCTATCTGTTCCTGGAAGCGTTAATTTCCGCGCAGCAAAAACTCTATATCAGCTATATCGGGCGTTCCATCCAGGATAACAGTGAACGTTTCCCGTCGGTGCTGGTGCAGGAACTGATCGACTACATCGGACAAAGTCATTATCTGCCGGGTGATGAAGAGCTTAACTGTGATGAAAGCGAGGCAAGAGTAAAAGAGCATCTTACGTGCCTCCATACCCGGATGCCGTTTGATCCGCAAAACTACCAGCCTGGCGAGTTACAAAGCTATGCGCGTGAGTGGCTACCGGCAGCCAGCCAGGCAGGCAAGGCGCATTCTGAATTTGTCCAGCCTTTACCGTTTACCTTGCCAGAAACCGTGCCGCTGGAAACGCTACAACGATTCTGGGCGCATCCGGTGCGAGCGTTTTTCCAGATGCGTTTACAGGTGCATTTTCGTACCGAAGACAGCGAAATTCCCGATACCGAGCCATTTATTCTCGAAGGGCTTAGCCGTTATCAAATCAATCAGCAGTTATTAAATGCGTTGGTGGATCAGGATGATGCAGAACGTTTGTTCCGCCGCTTCCGGGCGGCAGGGGATTTACCGTACGGTGCTTTTGGTGAAATTTTCTGGGAAACGCAGTGTCAGGAGATGCAGCAGCTTGCCGACAGAGTCATTGCCTGTCGCCAGCCGGGGCAGAGTATGGAAATCGATCTCGCGTGCAACGGTGTGCAGATTACTGGGTGGTTGCCGCAGGTTCAGCCGGATGGCCTGCTGCGCTGGCGTCCCTCTTTGCTCAGTGTGGCACAGGGAATGCAACTTTGGTTAGAACACCTTGTCTACTGTGCCAGTGGTGGTAACGGTGAAAGCCGCCTTTTTCTACGCAAAGACGGCGAGTGGCGTTTCCCGCCGCTTGCAGCCGAACAGGCTTTACATTACCTCTCACAACTGATTGAGGGGTATCGTGAAGGAATGTCCGCGCCGTTGCTGGTGTTACCTGAAAGTGGCGGCGCATGGCTAAAAACCTGTTATGACGCGGCAAACGATGCCATGCTGGATGACGATTCCACGTTGCAAAAAGCTCGAACGAAATTCCTTCAGGCTTACGAGGGCAACATAATGGTGCGTGGTGAAGGTGATGATATCTGGTATCAACGGCTCTGGCGGCAATTAACGCCAGAGACAATGGAAGCCATCGTTGATCAGTCGCAACGTTTCTTGTTACCGCTATTTCGTTTTAATCAATCATGAGTTCTGTATAAAAATTGCGCAATCCATCTGCTTACTTTATGATGCGCACCAGTCACGGACTGATGGTTATATAGACACAGGCTGACTCGTTCAGCACAAGATTATATTCTGCCGGATGATTTTCTTTAAGTTATTGAATCTGGTTGAAAAATAAAGTTGATAATGAGGTTCGTGAATGCCCCGCAGCACCTGGTTCAAAGCATTACTGTTGTTTGTTGCCCTTTGGGCACCCTTAAGTCAGGCAGAAACGGGATGGCAGCCGATTCAGGAAACCATCCGTAAAAGTGATAAAGATAACCGCCAGTATCAGGCTATACGTCTGGATAACGGTATGGTGGTCTTGCTGGTTTCTGATCCGCAGGCGGTTAAATCGCTTTCGGCGCTGGTAGTGCCCGTTGGGTCGCTGGAAGATCCTGAAGCGTATCAGGGGCTGGCACATTACCTTGAACATATGAGTCTGATGGGTTCGAAAAAGTACCCTCAAGCAGATAGCCTCGCTGAATATCTCAAAATGCACGGCGGCAGTCACAATGCCAGCACGGCACCATATCGCACCGCTTTCTATCTGGAAGTTGAGAACGATGCCTTGCCCGGTGCGGTAGATCGCCTGGCTGATGCTATTGCAGAACCCTTGCTCGACAAGAAATATGCCGAACGTGAACGTAATGCAGTGAACGCTGAATTAACCATGGCGCGCACGCGTGACGGGATGCGCATGGCGCAGGTCAGCGCAGAAACCATTAACCCGGCGCACCCAGGTTCAAAGTTTTCTGGCGGTAACCTGGAAACCTTAAGCGACAAACCCGGTAATCCTGTGCAGCAGGCGCTGAAAGATTTCCATGAGAAATATTACTCTGCCAATCTGATGAAGGCGGTTATCTACAGCAACAAGCCATTGCCGGAACTGGCAAAAATGGCGGCGGACACCTTCGGTCGCGTGCCTAACAAAGAGAGCCAGAAACCGGAAATCACCGTGCCGGTAGTCACCGACGCGCAAAAGGGCATTATCATTCATTACGTCCCGGCGCTGCCGCGTAAAGTGCTGCGCGTCGAGTTTCGCATCGATAACAACTCGGAGAAGTTCCGTAGTAAAACGGATGAGTTGATTACCTATCTGATTGGTAATCGCAGCCCAGGTACACTTTCTGACTGGCTGCAAAAGCAGGGATTAGTTGAGGGCATTAGCGCCAACTCCGATCCTATCGTCAACGGTAACAGCGGCGTATTAGCGATTTCTGCGTCCTTAACCGATAAAGGTCTGGCGAATCGCGATCAGGTTGTGGCGGCCATTTTCAGCTACCTCAATCTGTTACGCGAAAAAGGGATTGATAAACAGTATTTCGATGAGCTGGCGAATGTGCTGGATATCGACTTCCGTTATCCGTCAATCACCCGTGATATGGATTACGTCGAATGGCTGGCGGATACCATGATTCGCGTTCCCGTTGAGCATACGCTGGATGCAGTCAATATTGCCGATCGGTACGATGCTAAAGCAGTAAAAGAACGTCTGGCGATGATGACGCCGCAGAACGCGCGTATCTGGTATATCAGCCCGAAAGAGCCGCACAATAAAACGGCTTACTTTGTCGATGCGCCGTATCAGGTCGATAAAATCAGCGCACAAACCTTCGCTGACTGGCAGAAAAAAGCCGCCGACATTGCACTCTCCTTGCCGGAGCTTAACCCCTATATTCCTGACGATTTCTCGCTGATTAAGTCAGAGAAGAAATACGACCATCCAGAGCTGATTGTTGATGAGTCGAATCTGCGTGTGGTGTATGCGCCGAGTCGCTATTTTACCAGCGAACCCAAAGCAGATGTCAGCCTGATTTTGCGTAACCCGAAAGCCATGGACAGCGCCCGTAATCAGGTAATGTTTGCGCTCAATGATTATCTCGCAGGGCTGGCGCTTGATCAGTTAAGCAACCAGGCGTCGGTTGGTGGCATTAGTTTTTCTACTAACGCTAACAACGGTCTTATGGTTAATGCTAATGGTTACACCCAGCGTCTGCCGCAGCTTTTCCTGGCTCTGCTCGATGGGTACTTTAGCTATACCGCTACGAAAGATCAGCTTGAGCAGGCAAAATCCTGGTATACCCAGATGATGGATTCCGCAGAAAAGGGCAAAGCGTTTGAGCAGGCGATTATGCCCGCGCAAATGCTCTCGCAGGTGCCGTACTTCTCGCGAGATGAGCGACGTAAAATTTTGCCCTCCATCACTCTGAAAGAGGTGCTGGCTTACCGCGACGCCTTAAAAACGGGGGCACGACCAGAGTTTATGGTTATCGGCAACATGACCGAAGCCCAGGCAACAACGCTGGCACGCGATGTGCAAAAACAGTTGGGCGCTGATGGTTCAGAGTGGTGTCGTAACAAAGATGTCGTGGTTGAGAAAAAACAGTCCGTCATCTTTGAAAAAGCCGGTAACAGTACCGACTCTGCCCTGGCAGCGGTTTTCGTACCGACTGGCTACGATGAATACACCAGTTCAGCCTACAGTTCTCTGCTGGCGCAGATTGTTCAGCCGTGGTTCTACAATCAGTTGCGTACCGAAGAACAGTTGGGCTATGCCGTGTTCGCGTTTCCTATGAGTGTGGGTCGCCAGTGGGGCATGGGCTTCTTGCTGCAAAGCAATGATAAACAGCCCTCATACCTGTGGGAGCGATACAAAGCCTTTTTCCCAACCGCAGAGGCAAAATTGCGGGCGATGAAGCCAGAAGAGTTCGCGCAAATTCAGCAGGCGGTCATTACCCAGATGCTGCAAGCTCCACAAACGCTCGGCGAAGAAGCATCGAAGTTAAGTAAAGATTTCGATCGCGGCAATATGCGCTTCGATTCGCGTGATAAAATCGTGGCTCAGATAAAACTGCTGACGCCGCAAAAACTGGCCGATTTCTTCCATCAGGCGGTGGTCGAGCCGCAAGGCATGGCTATCCTGTCGCAGATTTCCGGCAGCCAGAACGGGAAAGCCGAATATGTGCATCCTGAAGGCTGGAAAGTGTGGGAGAACGTCAGCGCGTTGCAGCAAACAATGCCCCTGATGAGTGAAAAGAATGAGTGATGTCGCCGAGACACTAGATCCTTTGCGCTTGCCCTTACAGGGCGAGCGCCTGATTGAAGCCTCTGCCGGCACAGGCAAAACCTTTACGATTGCGGCGCTCTATTTGCGCCTGTTACTTGGACTAGGCGGTTCCTCCGCCTTTCCCCGCCCATTGACCGTTGAAGAACTGCTGGTAGTAACCTTTACCGAGGCTGCCACTGCAGAATTGCGCGGTCGTATCCGTAGCAATATTCATGAATTACGCATCGCCTGTCTGCGTGAAACCACCGACAATCCGCTGTATGCACGCCTGCTGGAAGAGATCGACGATAAAGCGCAAGCCGCGCAGTGGTTGCTGTTAGCTGAGCGACAGATGGATGAAGCAGCAGTCTTTACCATCCACGGTTTTTGCCAGCGAATGCTCAACCTGAATGCCTTTGAATCCGGCATGTTGTTTGAGCAGCAGCTGATTGAAGACGAGTCTCTACTGCGCTACCAGGCCTGCGCCGATTTCTGGCGTCGCCATTGCTACCCGTTACCGCGTGAAATTGCCCAGGTCGTCTTTGAAACCTGGAAAGGGCCGCAGGCGTTACTGCGAGATATTAACCGTTATCTGCAAGGGGAAGCGCCGGTTATCAAAGCGCCGCCGCCCGATGATGAAACTCTGGCTTCCCGCCATGCGCAAATTGTGGCGCGTATCGATGCCGTAAAACAGCAGTGGCGTGACGCAGTAGGTGAACTGGATGCGCTGATCGAATCTTCCGGTATTGATCGCCGCAAGTTTAACCGTAGCAATCAGGCTAAATGGATAGACAAGATCAGCGCCTGGGCAGAAGAAGAGACCAACAGCTATCAGTTGCCGGAGTCGCTGGAAAAATTCTCTCAGCGTTTCTTAGAAGATCGCACGAAAGCCGGGGGGGAAACCCCGCGACATCCACTGTTTGAGGCGATCGAACAACTGCTTGCAGAACCATTGTCGATCCGTGATGTGGTGATCACCCGCGCATTGGCTGAGATCCGCGAAACAGTAGCGCGCGAAAAACGCCGCCGTGGCGAACTGGGCTTTGATGACATGCTAAGTCGGCTCGATTCCGCGCTGCGTAGCGAAAGCGGAGAGGCGCTGGCAACGGCGATCCGTACGCGCTTTCCAGTGGCAATGATCGACGAATTTCAGGATACCGACCCCCAGCAGTACCGGATTTTTCGCCGTATCTGGCACCATCAGCCGGAAACCGCATTGCTGCTGATTGGTGATCCGAAACAGGCCATTTATGCGTTCCGTGGTGCGGATATCTTCACTTATATGAAGGCGCGTAGCGAAGTTCACGCCCACTACACCTTAGACACCAACTGGCGCTCCGCACCAGGAATGGTGAACAGCGTGAATAAGCTTTTCAGCCAGACTGATGACGCGTTCATGTTTCGCGAAATACCGTTTATTCCAGTGAAATCAGCCGGGAAAAATCAGGCGTTACGTTTTGTATTTAAAGGTGAAACGCAGCCAGCGATGAAAATGTGGTTGATGGAAGGCGAAAGCTGCGGTGTTGGCGATTATCAAAGTACCATGGCGCAGGTATGTGCTGCGCAAATCCGCGACTGGCTACAGGCCGGGCAGCGGGGCGAAGCATTGCTGATGAATGGCGACACCGCGCGTCCTGTTCGCGCCTCGGACATCAGTGTGCTGGTACGCAGCCGCCAGGAGGCCGCCCAGGTGCGCGATGCCTTAACGCTGCTGGAAATCCCTTCCGTTTACCTTTCGAACCGCGACAGTGTTTTTGAAACACTGGAAGCGCAGGAGATGCTTTGGCTGTTGCAGGCTGTAATGACGCCTGAACGTGAGAACACTCTGCGCAGTGCGTTAGCAACGTCGATGATGGGGTTGAACGCCCTGGATATCGAAACATTGAATGATGACGAAAATGCGTGGGATGCAGTCGTCGAAGAATTTGATGGATATCGACAAATCTGGCGCAAACGCGGCGTTATGCCGATGCTGCGGGCGCTGATGTCGGCGCGTAACATTGCAGAAAACCTGCTGGCCACGGCAGGTGGCGAGCGGCGTCTTACCGATATCTTGCATATCAGCGAACTGCTACAAGAAGCCGGAACGCAGCTGGAAAGTGAACATGCGCTGGTACGCTGGTTATCGCAACATATCCTCGAACCCGACAGTAATGCCTCCAGCCAGCAAATGCGCCTCGAAAGTGATAAACATCTGGTGCAGATTGTCACGATCCATAAATCAAAAGGGCTGGAGTATCCGCTGGTCTGGTTGCCGTTTATTACCAATTTTCGCGTCCAGGATCAGGCGTTCTATCACGATCGCCACTCGTTTGAGGCTGTTCTGGATCTTAACGCTGCGCCAGAAAGCGTCGATCTCGCCGAGGCCGAACGTCTGGCGGAAGATCTGCGTTTGCTTTACGTGGCGCTGACGCGTTCGGTTTGGCATTGCAGTCTCGGCGTTGCGCCGCTGGTGCGCCGTCGTGGTGATAAAAAAGGTGACACCGACGTCCACCAAAGTGCGCTCGGGCGTTTACTGCAAAAAGGGGAACCGCAAGATGCGGCAGGGCTTCGCGCCTGTATTGAAGCGTTATGCGATGATGATATTGCCTGGCAAACGGCGCAAACGGGTGATAATCAACCGTGGCAGGTTAATGATGTTTCTACAGCTGAACTGAATGCGAAGACGTTACAACGATTGCCCGGCGATAACTGGCGCGTCACCAGTTATTCAGGTTTGCAGCAGCGTGGTCATGGTATCGCTCAGGATCTGATGCCACGGCTGGATGTTGATGCCGCAGGCGTGGTCAGCGTCGTTGAAGAACCGACGTTAACACCGCATCAGTTCCCGCGTGGTGCCTCACCGGGGACGTTCTTGCACAGTTTGTTTGAAGACCTCGATTTTACCCAGCCGGTTGACCCGAACTGGGTGCGGGAAAAACTGGAACTTGGCGGCTTTGAACCGCAGTGGGAACCGGTGTTGACTGAGTGGATCACCGCTATTCTTCAGGCGCCGCTCAATGAAACTGGCGTCACTCTGAGTCAGCTTTCCGACCGCGATAAACAGGTGGAGATGGAGTTTTACCTGCCGATTAGCGAACCGCTCATCGCCAGCCAGCTTGATGCACTAATTCGCCAGTTTGACCCGCTATCGGCTGGCTGCCCGCCGCTGGAGTTCATGCAGGTACGCGGCATGTTAAAAGGCTTTATCGACCTGGTGTTCCGCCACGAAGGGCGTTATTACCTGCTCGACTATAAATCCAACTGGTTGGGTGAAGACAGTTCGGCTTACACCCAACAGGCTATGGCAGCGGCAATGCAGGCACACCGATATGATCTGCAATATCAGCTTTATACCCTGGCGCTGCATCGTTATCTGCGCCATCGCATTGCTGATTACGACTATGAGCGTCACTTTGGTGGCGTTATTTATCTGTTCCTGCGTGGCGTTGATAAAGAACATCCGCAACAAGGGATTTACGCAACCCGACCCAACGCCGGGTTGATTGACCTGATGGATGAGATGTTTGCCGGTATGACCCTGGAGGAGGCGTAATGAAATTGCAAAAGCAATTACTGGAAGCTGTGGAGCACAAACAGCTACGCCCGCTGGATGTGCAATTTGCCCTGACTGTGGCGGGTGATGAACATCCTGCCGTCACCCTCGCGGCGGCACTATTAAGTCATGATGCCGGAGAGGGACACGTCTGTTTGCCGCTTTCACGACTGGAAAATAATGAGGCGTCGCATCCGCTGTTGGCGACCTGTGTCAGTGAAATCGGTGAGCTACAAAATTGGGAAGAGTGCTTGCTGGCTTCACAAGCGGTCAGCCGGGGAGATGAACCAACGCCAATGATCCTCTGTGGCGATCGTCTTTACCTGAATCGCATGTGGTGTAATGAGCGCACAGTGGCGCGATTTTTCAACGAAGTGAATCATGCCATTGAGGTGGATGAAGCTCTACTGGCGCAAACCCTGGACAAACTTTTTCCAGTAAGCGATGAAATTAACTGGCAAAAAGTGGCGGCAGCGGTGGCGCTGACGCGGCGGATCTCGGTGATTTCCGGCGGCCCTGGCACCGGTAAAACGACCACCGTGGCGAAGTTGTTGGCTGCGTTAATTCAGATGGCCGACGGTGAACGCTGCCGTATCCGACTGGCCGCGCCAACGGGGAAAGCTGCTGCGCGCTTAACCGAATCGCTTGGCAAGGCTTTGCGCCAGTTACCGCTGACCGATGAACAAAAGAAACGCATTCCGGAAGATGCCAGCACTTTGCACCGATTGCTGGGTGCGCAGCCAGGTAGCCAGCGTTTACGTCATCATGCCGGTAACCCGCTGCATCTTGATGTGCTGGTGGTAGATGAAGCGTCAATGATCGATCTGCCTATGATGTCGAGACTGATCGACGCCTTGCCCGATCATGCGCGAGTGATCTTTCTCGGCGATCGTGATCAACTGGCCTCGGTTGAGGCTGGGGCTGTGCTGGGCGATATCTGCGCCTATGCCAACGCGGGCTTTACCGCCGAGCGTGCCGGGCAGCTAAGCCGCCTGACGGGAACTCACGTTCCGGCAGGAACTGGCACAGAAGCGGCATCTTTGCGTGACAGTCTCTGCCTGCTGCAAAAAAGCTACCGTTTCGGCAGCGATTCTGGCATTGGTCAGTTAGCTGCGGCGATTAACCGTGGTGATAAAACGGCAGTGAAAACCGTTTTTCAGCAGGATTTTACTGACATCGAAAAACGGCTTTTGCAGAACGGCGAAGACTATATTGCGATGCTTGAAGAAGCTCTTGTGGGTTACGGACGTTATCTGGATCTGCTACAAGCACGTGCCGAGCCGGATTTAATCATTCAGGCGTTCAATGAATACCAGCTTTTGTGCGCCCTGCGGGAAGGGCCGTTTGGCGTCGCTGGACTGAATGAGCGAATTGAACAGTTTATGCAACAGAAGCGCAAAATTCATCGTCATCTGCACTCTCGTTGGTACGAAGGCCGACCGGTGATGATTGCCCGTAATGACAGCGCGCTTGGGTTGTTTAATGGCGATATCGGTATTGCGCTGGATCGCGGGCAGGGGACGCGCGTCTGGTTTGCGATGCCGGACGGCAATATCAAGTCAGTACAACCGAGCCGCCTGCCAGAGCACGAAACCACATGGGCGATGACGGTACATAAATCGCAGGGATCGGAGTTCGACCATGCGGCGTTGATTTTACCGAGCCAGCGTACACCGGTAGTAACGCGAGAACTGGTTTACACTGCGGTAACCCGCGCGCGTCGACGTTTGTCTCTGTATGCCGATGAGCGTATTTTGAGTGCGGCAATCGCCACTCGTACCGAGCGACGTAGCGGGCTGGCAGCGTTGTTTGGTGCGCGGGAGTGAACGTGAATGCCTGATGCGACGCTGGCGCGTCTTATCATGCCTACGGAGTGCTGCGTAGGTCGGATAAGGCGTTCACGCCGCATCCGACGATGAGTGCCAATGCCTGATGCGACGGATGCGCGTCTTATCATACCTGGAAGTATTGCGTATGCCGCATCCGGCTATATTCATCGCTTACCCTAAATCCGCCATCAACACTTTGGATTTACGCTGGTAGTTGTACAACTGCTTTTTACTCTCCGGCAGTAAATCAATATCCACCGGGGTAAATCCGCGCTCCTGGAACCAGTGAATACTGCGCGTGGTCAGCACAAACAATTTGCTTAACCCGCTCTGCTTCGCCTGAGCGGCAATGCGTTCCAGTAAAACCTCGCCCCGTGATGAACTACGGTAATCCGGGTGTACTGCCACACAGGCCATTTCGCCAATCTTCTCTTCCGGGAACGGATAAAGCGCGGCGCAGGCAATAGTTGTGTTATCGCGCTGAATAATAGTGAATTTGTCGATTTCCATCTCCAGTTGTTCGCGAGAACGACGTACCAGAATGCCTTGCTGCTCCAGCGGGCGAATCAACTCCAGAATGCCGCCAATATCGTTGATTGTTGCGCGACGAATCTGCTCCGCGCTTTCCATCACAATTTGCGTACCGATACCGTCACGTGAGAACAACTCTTGCAACAGCGCGCCATCTTCCTGATAACTGATTAAATGACAGCGACGAACACCACTGCGGCAGGCTTTCACCGCACCACGCAAAAAGCGCACCGTACCGGAGTTGTAATCGCCTTTCTCTTCCTGAGCTTCTACCCGCGCCTGCGCCTCGTTAGGGAAAAGTTCGGAGACAATATCGCCATCATCATTGGTGACGCCCTGTGAAGAGCAAAAACCAATCATCTTCTCGGCTTTCAGTTTGATGGCAAGTTGTGTGGCAATCTCTTCCGAGGTCAGGTTAAAGCTCTCGCCAGTGACCGAAACCGCCACCGGGCCCATCAGCACAATGGCACTGCTATCCAGTTGGCGATGAATCGCTTCTTCGTCAATCCGCCGGATGCGTCCGCTATGGCAGTAATCCACGCCATCATCCACGCCCAGCGGTTGTGCAATAATAAAATTGCCACTGACGACATTGATATGAGCGCCCTGCAACGGCGTGTTGTTGAGGCTCATCGACAGGCGAGCAGTGATGTCCAGTTGCAATGTCCCCGCAGCCTGCTTCACCAGCTCCAGCGTTTTGCCGTCAGTCACGCGTATATTCTTGTGGTACAGCGGTTCGTGATGATGCGCCGCCAGATTCGCGTCGATCTGTGGACGCGCGCCATAGACGACGACCAGACGGATGCCGAGGCTGTGCAACAACCCGATATCATTAACGATACTGGAGAAATTCTCATGCTCAATGGCTTCGCCGCCGAGCATGATGACAAACGTTTTTCCCCGGTGGGTATTGATATAAGGAACCGAATGGCGGAATCCCTCGACCAGCTCGGTTTTACGTTCCTTCACCACGGCACACCTCTTTGCATGATTATTCGAAATTAATGTATTTTTATTCTGTTTTTTCGCCGTGTGCAAGTGCGAATTTTACGCATGAGCAACTTTTTTATCAGTAATGCCGTGAATATAAAAAGAATGTTTACCGTTTTATAGATGACAGATTATGCGTCTTTCGCTAAAGTTTCCGGTCAAATTGGTCGTTTACTTGTTACACAGCTTAGATTTTTTTGCTCGGGAGAGGCATGTCAGGATCCAATACTGCAATCAGCCGTCGTCGTTTACTGCAAGGCGCGGGTGCCATGTGGCTATTGAGCGTAAGTCAGGTCAGCCTGGCTGCGGTCAGCCAGGTCGTGGCGGTGCGCGTCTGGCCTGCGTCCAGCTATACCCGTGTGACGGTTGAATCAAACCGTCAGCTGAAATATAAGCAGTTCGCGTTGAGTAATCCTGAGCGCGTGGTGGTAGATATTGAAGATGTAAACCTGAACTCGGTGCTCAAGGGGATGGCGGCACAAATTCGTGCTGACGACCCGTTCATCAAGTCAGCACGCGTCGGGCAATTTGATCCGCAAACCGTGCGGATGGTTTTTGAATTAAAGCAAAACGTAAAACCACAGATGTTTGCCCTCGCACCGGTTGCCGGATTTAAAGAGCGCCTGGTGATGGATCTCTATCCGGTCAATGCGCAGGATATGCAAGATCCGCTGCTGGCGCTGCTGGAGGATTACAACAAAGGCGATCTCGAAAAACAGGTGCCGCCTGCGCAAAGTGGTCCGCAGCCAGGTAAGGCAGGGCGCGATCGCCCGATTGTCATCATGCTTGACCCTGGCCACGGTGGCGAAGACTCCGGCGCGGTGGGGAAATACAAAACGCGTGAAAAAGACGTGGTATTACAGATTGCCCGCCGTCTGCGCTCTCTGATCGAGAAAGAGGGCAATATGAAGGTGTACATGACGCGTAATGAAGACATCTTCATTCCATTGCAAGTGCGCGTAGCAAAAGCACAGAAACAACGTGCTGACCTGTTTGTCTCTATCCATGCCGACGCTTTTACCAGCCGCCAGCCAAGCGGCTCCTCGGTGTTTGCGCTTTCGACCAAAGGCGCAACCAGTACTGCGGCAAAATATCTGGCGCAAACCCAGAACGCCTCGGACTTAATTGGTGGTGTGAGCAAAAGTGGCGACCGCTATGTCGACCACACCATGTTTGATATGGTTCAGTCGCTGACCATTGCCGACAGCCTGAAGTTTGGTAGAGCAGTACTGAATAAACTAGGGAAAATCAATAAGTTGCATAAAAATCAGGTCGAGCAGGCCGGGTTTGCTGTGCTGAAAGCGCCTGATATTCCCTCCATTCTGGTCGAAACGGCGTTTATTAGTAACGTTGAGGAAGAGCGCAAACTGAAAACGGCGACTTTCCAGCAGGAAGTTGCAGAGTCCATTCTTGCGGGAATTAAAGCGTATTTTGCCGATGGAGCGACGCTGGCGAGAAGGGGATGATAAAAAGGCGCTGAATGGCGCCTTTTTTATGGGAGAGCAGAAACAAAAAAACACCCGTCAGGGTGTTTAAGTATTGGTTGCGGGGGCCGGATTTGAACCGACGACCTTCGGGTTATGAGCCCGACGAGCTACCAGGCTGCTCCACCCCGCGTCACCGTACTGCTTTTACTTCATCAAATTTTGATTGGTTGCGGGGGCCGGATTTGAACCGACGACCTTCGGGTTATGAGCCCGACGAGCTACCAGGCTGCTCCACCCCGCGTCACCGTACTGCTTTACTTCATCAAATTTTAATTGGTTGCGGGGGCCGGATTTGAACCGACGACCTTCGGGTTATGAGCCCGACGAGCTACCAGGCTGCTCCACCCCGCGTCCGTGGATGCGCACTATACTCCGCTCGCGTTTTCATGCAACCTTTTTTTTACCCGGATCACGGATTTGGCATGATTTTGAACAAAAACAAAACACTACCGCCTATTTTTTGTGCAAAATTTGCGTCAGGGAGAGTCTGCTCATTTCATTAAACGCGACGGTTTGTTATCTTCGTTGTGCCTTATTTTTTAACCTGAAGAAGAGAACAATGAAAGGACGTTGGGTAAAGTACCTTCTTATGGGCGCTGTTGTGGCGATGCTTGCCGCCTGCTCCTCCAAACCAACCGATCGCGGACAGCAATATAAAGACGGGAAATTTACCCAGCCTTTCTCTCTGGTGAACCAGCCAGATGCCGTTGGCGCACCAATTAACGCCGGTGATTTTGCCGAGCAAATTAACCATATTCGTAACTCGTCACCGCGTCTGTATGGCAACCAGAGTAATGTTTATAACGCGGTGCAAGAGTGGCTGCGCGCAGGCGGTGATACCCGCAATATGCGCCAGTTCGGCATTGACGCCTGGCAGATGGAAGGCGCGGACAACTATGGCAACGTGCAGTTTACAGGCTATTACACGCCGGTAATTCAGGCGCGCCATACCCGCCAGGGCGAGTTCCAGTATCCTATTTACCGTATGCCGCCAAAACGCGGCCGTCTGCCGTCTCGTGCGGAGATCTACGCGGGGGCACTGAGCGATAAATATATCCTCGCTTACAGCAACTCTCTGATGGATAACTTCATTATGGATGTACAGGGTAGCGGGTATATCGATTTTGGCGACGGCAGTCCGCTTAACTTCTTCAGCTATGCCGGAAAGAACGGTCATGCCTATCGCAGTATTGGTAAGGTGCTGATCGATCGTGGCGAAGTGAAAAAAGAAGATATGTCGATGCAGGCGATTCGTCACTGGGGGGAAACGCACAGTGAAGCCGAAGTTCGCGAACTGCTGGAACAGAATCCGTCTTTCGTCTTCTTTAAGCCGCAATCTTTTGCACCGGTGAAAGGAGCAAGTGCTGTGCCGCTGGTTGGTCGTGCTTCTGTTGCCTCCGATCGCTCGCTCATCCCGCCAGGCACTACCTTGCTGGCAGAAGTACCGTTGTTGGATAATAACGGTAAATTTAACGGTCAGTACGAACTGCGTCTGATGGTGGCGCTGGATGTCGGTGGCGCAATCAAAGGCCAACATTTCGATATCTATCAAGGGATCGGGCCGGAAGCCGGACACCGCGCAGGTTGGTACAACCACTATGGACGTGTCTGGGTGCTGAAAACGGCACCGGGTGCAGGTAACGTCTTTAGCGGCTGATGTGTTATTCTGTACGCCGTTTTTACGGATAAGACAGGATGAGGGATAACCTCATCTCCTGATTGTTGACTAAGTGCGCATTGTTCATGCCGGATGCGGCGTGAACGCCTTATCCGGCCTACAAATCATGCAAATTCAATATATTGCAGGAGTTATGTAGGCCTGATAAGCGTAGCGCATCAGGCATTTATGCGTTTAGGGTGGGGGATAACCTCACCCTTTTTAATTCTGAGGTGCTATGTCTGTGGTAATTAGTGATGCCTGGCGTCAGCGTTTTGGCGGCACTGCGCGTCTGTATGGTGAGAAAGCCTTGCAACTATTTGCCGATGCACATATCTGTGTGGTCGGCATCGGTGGTGTCGGTTCCTGGGCGGCGGAAGCTCTGGCGCGCACGGGGATTGGCGCAATAACGCTTATCGATATGGATGATGTGTGTGTCACCAATACCAACCGGCAAATTCACGCGCTGCGTGATAACGTCGGGCTGGCAAAAGCGGAAGTGATGGCGGAGCGTATTCGCCAGATTAACCCGGAGTGTCGGGTGACAGTGGTGGACGATTTCGTGACGCCGGATAACGTAGCGCAATATATGAATGCCGGTTATTCGTATGTTATTGATGCCATTGACAGTGTGCGCCCCAAAGCGGCACTAATCGCATACTGTCGTCGCAATAAAATCCCATTGGTAACGACGGGGGGGGCCGGCGGGCAGATTGATCCGACGCAGATTCAGGTTACTGACCTGGCGAAGACTATTCAGGACCCGCTGGCGGCGAAGCTGCGCGAGCGCCTGAAAAGCGATTTTGGCGTGGTGAAAAACAGCAAAGGTAAGCTCGGCGTGGATTGCGTGTTTTCTACCGAGGCGTTGGTATATCCGCAGTCAGACGGTACGGTCTGTGCGATGAAAGCCACGGCGGAAGGACCAAAGCGAATGGATTGCGCATCAGGATTTGGTGCGGCAACGATGGTGACCGCCACCTTTGGTTTTGTTGCGGTTTCTCATGCGCTGAAGAAGATGATGGCGAAAGCGACGCGCAAGGAATAACCATTATGTCGGATGCGACGCGAGCGTCTTATCCGACCTGGATCTGTGCTTAAACCTGTTTCGCCGCCGCGATAATCGCCTCGCTTAATGCATTTAGCCCCTGACTGCGTGAGGCGCTAAGTTGTGCACGCAATCCCAGCTCATCAAACAACGCCAGCGGCGACTGCGTTTGTAACTCGGCGGCGGTTTTGCCCTCCACGGCGGTCAACAACACTGCCAGCAGACCGCGCACAATGCGTCCTTCGCTGTCGCCAAAGAAATGCATCTTGCCGTTTTCAGCCACGGTATATCCCAGCCAGACGCGGTTTTCGCATCCGGCAATCTCTTTGGCCTGTGCTTTTAATTCGTCTGGCAAAGCAGGAAGCTGTTTCCCCAGCATGATCAACTGGCGATATTTATCTTCCCACTGCGTCAACGGCGCGAAAGTATCGTGTAACGTCTCTGCGGTAACGGTTGTGCCGAACGGATGTCCGGCGAATTGCGGGTTTGTCATTAATCCACCAATAATTCCAGCGCGCGGTCAACGGCGTTCACCAGCGCATCCACATCACTCTTTGTATTATATGGCGCAAAAGAGGCGCGCAGTGTGCCGGTTACGCCTAATTCTGCCAGTAGCGGCTGAGCGCAATGCTGCCCGGCGCGCAGGGCAATACCGTACTCTGCCAGCAAAGTCACCATATCGCTGTGATGAACCCCCGCGAAATCAAAGGCCAGCAGGCTGGAATCCTGGCAGCGGAATGAACGAAAGCCTGGACGTTTTGCCAGCGCATCTTCTGCAAGCGTCGCCAGGCTACGACTCCAGCTTTCTGCCTGGTTAATATCATAATCTGCCAGCCATTCCAGCGCCGCGCTTAACCCAATGACGCCTGCGACGTTGGGCGTTCCGGCTTCCAGTTTCCACGGGGCAGATTGTGTGGTGAAGCCGTCAAAACTGACTTCGTGAATCATTTTGCCACCGCCGAGCCAGGGCGACATTGCTTCCAGCAGTTCTGGTTTGCCATACAGCACGCCGATACCCGTCGGGCCGTAAAGTTTGTGACCTGAAAAAGCGTAGAAATCGATATCCAGTTGCTGAACATCTGCAGGGAAATGCACCGCCCCCTGAGCACCATCAACCATCACCACCATCCCGGCTGAATGGGCAAAGGTAATCGCTCGCGCCAGATCCGGGCAGCCGCCAGTGACGTTCGACATCTGGCCCAACGCCAGAATCCGGCTACGGGGAGTAATCAGCTCTGGTAACAAATCGACATCTGGCAGCCGCTGAGCATTAAGCGGCAACTTCACCACTTTGGCTCCGGTTTGTTGGGCGACCATCAGCCAGGGGACGAGGTTGGCGTGGTGCTCTGCCACGCTGACAATAATTTCATCGCCCGGTTGCAGACGCGGACGCGCATAGCATTGCGCCACCATGTTGATGGATTCGGTGGTGCCGCGCGTCCAGACAATGGTTTTGTCATCTGGAGCATTGAGCAATTGCGCCACTTTCTCCCGCGCAGCCTCATAACGTGTGGTCAGACGTTGGGCTTCGGCAAACTGGCTGCGATGGACGTTTCCGGCGCTAAGGCTATAGAACTGTCGGGTAGCCTCAACCACGGCTTCGGGCTTGAGCGCGGTTGCGGCACTGTCGAGATAGACGCCCGCATCCTGTAATGCGGGAAACTGCGCACGGAACTGCGCGGGATTAAAAACGTTCATGGTACTCCTCGGCTTGATTCACCGATCGTGACGCAAAATTCACTTTGATACAAGGAGAGTGCTAACCATCGGAATTATCTGGATATCCTGGCGAAGCCGCGTCAGTAACATATGCTGAATAGTGTTAGGCGTTAATTTTAGCCTGTTAATCAATACTATTAAGATTTATTAATCGCTTTAAGGAGAAGAAGATGAAAAAGACTGCCGCAATTATCTCTGCCTGTATGCTGACTTTTGCCCTGAGCGCCTGTTCCGGTTCGAACTATGTGATGCACACCAATGACGGACGTACCATCGTCTCTGACGGTAAACCACAAACTGATAATGAAACCGGTATGATTTCGTATAAAGACGCTAATGGTAACAAACAGCAGATCAACCGTACCGACGTGAAAGAGATGGTCGAGCTGGATCAGTAATTCGCGATCGCAAGGTAAAAAAAAGCACCGCAATTAGGCGGTGCTACATTAATCACTATGGACAGACAGGGTAAATGTACAGGAAGTGAAAAAAGGTAGCTTAGCTACCATGGTCTGAATCGCAGACCAATTGCAAACACAACAACACAACATCACAACCGTAAGCCAAAAGTTCACCAGAACACGCATTCCGATAAAACTTTTCGTTCCGGCTCAGGAAGTGCCGCCACTATAGGTATTTGCTGGTAGAAGCTCAACGGACAATTTATAATGGCTCAGATAAAAAAAACTAATAGGTTACATAGTGTGATCTAATTGTTAAATTCATTTAACATCAAAGTTTAAAAGCCATGTCAAAACGATTACCACCGCTAAATGCCTTACGAGTTTTTGATGCCGCCGCACGCCATTTAAGCTTCACGCGCGCAGCAGAAGAGCTTTTTGTGACCCAGGCCGCAGTAAGTCATCAAATCAAGTCACTTGAGGATTTTTTGGGACTGAAACTGTTCCGTCGCCGTAATCGTTCACTCCTGCTGACCGAAGAAGGGCAAAGCTATTTCCTCGATATCAAAGAGATATTTTCGCAATTAACCGAAGCGACGCGTAAACTCCAGGCTCGTAGCGCCAAGGGGGCGTTGACGGTCAGTTTACTCCCCAGTTTTGCCATCCACTGGCTGGTGCCGCGACTTTCCAGCTTTAATTCAGCTTATCCGGGAATCGACGTTCGAATCCAGGCGGTCGATCGCCAGG
The DNA here is from genome assembly GCF_002965765.1 of Escherichia sp. MOD1-EC6819. Classification (NCBI taxonomy): domain Bacteria; kingdom Pseudomonadati; phylum Pseudomonadota; class Gammaproteobacteria; order Enterobacterales; family Enterobacteriaceae; genus Escherichia; species Escherichia sp. MOD1-EC6819. The sequence continues at coordinate 210,851 of NZ_PTRG01000008.1, forward strand.
AAGATAAACTGGCGGATGATGTTGATGTGGCGATATTTTATGGTCGGGGCAACTGGCCGGGGCTGCGGGTCGAAAAACTTTATGCCGAATATTTGTTGCCGGTGTGTTCTCCGCTACTGTTAACCGGCGAAAAACCCTTGAAGACGCCAGAAGATCTGGCTAAACATACGTTATTACACGATGCGTCCCGGCGTGACTGGCAGACATATACTCGCCAGTTGGGGTTAAATCATATCAACGTTCAACAAGGGCCGATCTTCAGTCACAGCGCGATGGTGCTGCAAGCGGCTATCCACGGGCAGGGAGTCGCATTGGCGAATAATGTGATGGCGCAATCGGAAATCGAGGCCGGACGCCTTGTCTGCCCGTTTAATGATGTTCTGGTCAGTAAAAATGCTTTTTATCTGGTATGTCATGACAGCCAGGCAGAACTGGGTAAAATAGCCGCCTTTCGCCAATGGATCCTGGCGAAAGCCGCTGCTGAACAAGAAAAATTCCGCTTTCGTTATGAACAATAATTTACGTAGGGTACGACCATGACCAGCCGTTTTATGCTGATTTTCGCCGCCATTAGCGGCTTCATTTTTGTGGCTCTCGGCGCTTTTGGCGCGCATGTGTTAAGTAAAACCATGGGAGCCGTTGAGATGGGCTGGATCCAGACCGGCCTCGAATACCAGGCGTTCCATACGCTGGCGATTTTAGGTCTGGCGGTGGCGATGCAGCGTCGCATCAGTATCTGGTTTTACTGGAGTAGCGTTTTCCTCGCGTTAGGCACGGTGCTGTTCAGCGGCAGCCTTTATTGCCTGGCGCTGTCCCATCTGCGTTTGTGGGCGTTTGTCACACCGGTTGGCGGCGTGAGCTTCCTCGCGGGCTGGGCGTTAATGTTAGTCGGAGCTATCCGTTTAAAGCGCAAGGGCGTAAATCATGAATAAGGTTGTATTGTTGTGCCGTCCTGGCTTTGAAAAAGAGTGTGCTGCGGAAATTACCGATAAAGCCGGTCAGCGGGAAATATTTGGTTTTGCCCGCGTTAAAGACAATGCGGGTTATGTCATCTATGAATGTTATCAACCGGATGATGGCGATAAGTTAATCCGCGAACTGCCGTTCAGTTCATTAATTTTTGCTCGCCAGTGGTTTGTTGTGGGGGAACTCCTGCAGCATTTGCCGCCAGAAGATCGAATTACCCCCATTGTCGGCATGTTACAGGGCGTAGTAGAGAAGGGCGGTGAACTGCGTGTTGAAGTTGCCGATACCAACGAAAGCAAAGAGTTGCTGAAATTCTGCCGTAAATTCACCGTGCCGCTACGCGCTGCCTTGCGCGATGCGGGTGTGCTGGCGAACTATGAAACGCCGAAGCGTCCGGTTGTGCATGTATTCTTTATTGCACCAGGCTGCTGCTATACCGGCTACTCCTACAGCAATAATAATTCGCCGTTCTATATGGGGATTCCACGCCTGAAGTTTCCGGCGGATGCGCCAAGCCGTTCCACGCTCAAACTGGAAGAGGCATTTCATGTGTTTATTCCTGCGGATGAGTGGGATGAACGCCTGGCAAATGGAATGTGGGCGGTAGATTTGGGCGCTTGTCCAGGCGGCTGGACCTACCAACTGGTGAAGCGCAACATGTGGGTATACTCCGTCGATAACGGCCCGATGGCGCAAAGTCTGATGGATACCGGACAGGTGACGTGGCTGCGGGAAGATGGTTTCAAATTCCGCCCAACACGTAGCAACATCTCATGGATGGTATGCGATATGGTTGAAAAACCAGCGAAAGTTGCGGCACTGATGGCACAGTGGCTGGTTAATGGCTGGTGTCGTGAAACTATCTTCAACCTTAAATTGCCGATGAAAAAACGCTACGAAGAAGTGTCACACAATCTGGCGTACATTCAGGCACAGCTTGATGAACATGGTATTAACGCCCAGATTCAGGCGCGGCAGTTGTATCACGATCGCGAAGAAGTGACGGTGCATGTCCGTCGTATCTGGGCTGCGGTGGGTGGTCGTCGCGACGAACGGTAAGTGAGTTGGCTGGGGCATTGACTCCGGTCTGGCATCCGATGTTTGTACCGGTGGCAACCCGCGTGAAGCAACGCTTGAGGATATTGTCGAGCTTTACCATACCGCCTGGTAAATACGCTGATGTGATAATGCCGGATGCGACGCTAGCCGCGTCTTATCCGGCCTACAAGTGCATTTAATTCAATGAGGTGTTAATCGGTAGTATTCGGCACGCCGTTATCGTACCAACCGCAATTGCTGTAAATTGCCGTCGATATGCAAGTCGGTTTGTAAGCGGGCAATATCGCGACACAGAAACGCCATCTCTTTATGTTCTTCCAGTTTCTTGCGCCACTTTTCGGCAACCGCGTCGATATTTTCATATATCCCTTCCAGACTCTGAAACTCGACGAGTAACTGCGTGGCGCTTTTTGGCCCAATCCCCGCAACACCCGGCACCTTTGAGCTGCTGATCCCCGCCAGCCCCCAATAATCGGGTAATTGCTGAGGTTGAACGCCAAATTCTTTATCGATAAACGGCGCATCAAGCCAACGTTTCTGAAAGTAATCACGAATACGCAGTGCAGGTGAAAGGAGCTGACAGTAGCCTTTATCTGTCGAAACAATGGTTGCCTGATGCCCGGCCTGGGTCACTTTTACTGCCAGCGTGGCGGCTAAGTCATCTGCTTCGTTGCCGCTGGCTGACCAGCATCGGACTCCGCGTTGTTCAAAGGCTGCGCGTAACGCAGGCATTTCGTTGTGCAACTCTTCCGGCATTGGCGGACGACCGGCTTTGTAATCCGGTAAACGCTGATGACGCCAGCCGCTACTGCGGTTTTCATCATCAAAAACGGCGACGGCGTGGGTTGGCTGGCTGTGCATAATGAGCTGATCGAGCGCGTGCTGGCAGGTCTCCACGCAGGGCGAGCCCTGAACGGCATGAATGCGACGAATAAGATTCAGTGCATCGACAATAAGCAAATGAACAGCCACGATAACCCCCTTAAAGATCAGGCGATAAGGGTAACATTCGATGTCGGAACAGGCTACGGCTGGATGAGAAATCGGGAAGAGAGCTCGCAAAACGAGGTCTGATATTGATGACAACGCCAAATTGCCTGATGCGCTACGCTTATCATGCCTACAAAAGAATTACAATCTATTGAATTTTCGCTGTTTTGTAGGTCGGGTAAGGCGTTTACGCCGCATCCGACATAAACAACAGGCACATTCTCAACAATGTGAGGCCTCGCAAAACGAGGCCTCTGGAGAGAGATTAATCGCAGGCAACAATCTTCATTGCCAGGCCGCCGCGAGAAGTTTCACGGTACTTGGCGTTCATATCTTTACCTGTTTCGTACATGGTTTCGATAACTTTATCGAGGCAGACGCGCGGCTCGCTGGTACGGCGCAGCGCCATACGCGCGGCGTTCACCGCTTTCACTGCCGCAATGGCATTACGCTCAATGCACGGCACCTGTACCTGTCCGGCAACCGGGTCACACGTCAGGCCGAGGTTATGCTCCATTGCGATTTCTGCCGCGATGCATACCTGTGCCGGGCTTGCGCCTAACAGTTCTGCCAGACCCGCCGCTGCCATAGAGCACGCTACGCCAACTTCGCCCTGGCAGCCGACTTCGGCACCAGAAATCGAGGCGTTCATCTTATAAAGAGAACCAATGGCGCTTGCCACCAGCAGGTAACGAGCCAGTGAGTTAGCGTTCACTTCACGGATAAACTTGTCGTAGTACGCCAGCACTGCCGGGATAATCCCGCACGCGCCGTTAGTCGGTGCAGTCACCACGCGACCACCAGCAGCGTTCTCTTCGTTCACCGCCAGAGCGAACATGTTGATCCAGTCAACAACCGCCATCGGGTCAGTGGTGTTTTTGTCCTGGCTGACCAGCATCCGGCGCAGAGCCGCCGCACGGCGTGGAACGCGCAGTTTGCCTGGCAGCACGCCTTCGGTGGCAATACCGCGCTCAATACCGCCGCGCATCACTTCCCAGACGTTCGCCAGGTGCTGTTCCAGCTCTTCTTTGCTGTGCAGCGCCAGTTCGTTTTTCATCATCAGGCCAGAGAGTGACAGCCCGGTTTCCTGACAATGCTTTTGCAGATCGGCTGCTGAGCTGTACGGATAAGGAACTTCAACCGGTGCGCTATCCTGCTGACCAAAATGTTCTTCATCAACGATAAAGCCACCGCCGATGGAGTAGTAAGTCTGGCTGTAAACAACTTTATCGCCCGCCAGCGCGGTGATGCGCATACCGTTTTCATGCAGAGAAAGGTTGTCGGCATGGAAGTTCATGCACTGATCAACCGGGAACTCCACTTCGTGCTGACCATTTGCCAGCATCAGGCGACCATGAGTATTCACATCCTGAATAAAACCAGGGATGGAATCGATATCAACGGTATCCGGCAGGTTACCCGCCAGCCCCATAATAATGGCGATATCAGTGTGGTGGCCTTTACCGGTCAGAGAGAGCGAGCCGTAGACATCAACCACCACGCGGGTCACGTCTTTAAGCAGGTTACGGGCAATCAGATCGTCGGTAAATTGTTTACCCGCTTTCATTGGTCCAACGGTATGGGAACTGGAAGGACCAATGCCGATTTTGAAAATATCGAATACGCTAATCATAGGAAATTCATCGGGTTAAAACGGAGGAAGCGCCGCCCGAAAGCGGCGCGAAAGGATTTAGCTGAACAGAGAGTAGAAAATTGCGGAGATAGCAATCAGACCCATCACGACAACGAATACGTTGCTGATGTGACCGCTGTACTTACGCATTGCCGGTACTTTCTGGATTGCGTACATCGGCATCAGGAACAGGATCATCGCGATGATTGGACCGCCCAGGGTTTCAATCATCCCCAGGATGCTTGGGTTCAGCGTAGCAACAATCCAGGTCGTTACCAGCATAAACAGTGCAGTGATACGGTTCAGCTTGTTGATTTCGATAGACTTACCTTTACCACGCAGAGATTTGATCACCATACCGTTGAAGCCTTCACGCGCACCCAGGTAGTGGCCGAGGAAGGATTTGGTGATAGCGATAATCGCGATAATCGGAGCCATCCACGCGATGATCGGCGCGTTAAAGTGGTTCGCCAGGTAAGACAGAATCGAGATGTTCTGCTCTTTAGCCGCAGCCAGGTCTGCCGGAGTCAGGCTCAGTACGCAGCTGAAGACGAAGAACATTACGGTCAGCACCATCATGATGTGAGCGAATGCCAGGATCTTCGAGCATTTCTGTTCTGCCATATCGCCGTACTCTTCACGCTTCGCAACGGCGAAAGAAGAGATGATCGGAGAGTGGTTGAACGAGAATACCATTACCGGAATCGCCAGCCACAGGGTCATCCACAGACCGTTTCCGGTTGCAGATGCAGTGTCCAGAGACAGCGTTTCCAGAGCTGCGCCGTTCCACTGCGGGATCAGGTACAGAGCCAGCAGCATCAGTACGCCAACAAACGGGAATACCAGAATACTCATCGCCTTAACGATCATCTGCTCACCGAAGCGAACGATGGTCATCATACCCACGATCAGGATCAGGGACAGAATCGCACGCGGCGGCGGCGTCATACCCAGCTGGTGAGACATGAAGCTTTCAACCGTGTTGGTGATTGCCACGCTATAAACCAGCAGGATCGGGTAGATAGCGAAGAAGTACAGCAGAGTAATCAGTTTACCTGCACCAATACCAAAGTGTTCTTCTACTACCTCAGTGATGTCTTCGCCTGGGTTTTTACCAGACAGTACGAAGCGAGTCAGGCCACGGTGAGCAAAAAACGTCATCGGGAACGCAAGGATGGCCATGATGATCAGCGGGATCATACCGCCAACACCGGCGTTGATTGGCAGGAACAGTACACCCGCGCCGATTGCCGTGCCGTAGAGGCCCAGCATCCACATGGTGTCTGTCTTGCGCCAGGCACTGCGAGAGTCTTTCGACGCAATCGTGCTGGTTTGAGTCGTTTCCATCTATTTCTCCTGGAGGAATGCAAATAATTCAGCTTTTAGCCAGTTCAGCCCGGGAAGGTGCCTGGCCGTAAAAATGAAATCTGTCTATCGGCGATGGCTTAATCATTTTCCGCCGTAATAATTTGAGGGCGGAAAGATACACACAAGTTATGCATCTATCAGTGATCTTGATCTCAAATACAATAATCTACTTAGAAGATAGATAATCCCAACTCTTTACTCTGTAAATCAAAAGTAAAAGAGAATTTAAGGGCAATATTTTCCCACTAAACGATATCTGGTTTCTTCCGGGGCGCGCAATATATGTAGGTTGAACTGAAAAAATCAATACTTTTAGTTAATCATGATAAGAATTTCTTTTTCACAGTAATAAAATGCGGTTTATGAAAGCAGGTAAACGTTTGCGTGGCAATATAAATTGTATGACATATTAATATTGGTGATATTAAGTGTCTTATGATGCGTTGAAACATTCAGATAACAAATGAAATGGATTGGTGAGTGAGTGACCAAATAAGAGAAAAACCCGGCAACAAACGTTACCGGGGGAGGGGAGATTACGTGCAGATTTCGTAGCAAGGGATGTAGGCTGAGCCAGGCAACTTCATACGGTGCTGGGCGACAAAACCCTGAAGCAGGTCGTCCATACGACGCATTATCTCTTTATCGCCGTTGATTTTATAAGGCCCAAACTCTTCAATGGCGCGAATACCGACTTCTTTTACGTTACCCGCCACAATACCGGAGAACGCACGACGCAGGTCAGCAGCCAGCACTTCAACGGGTTGATCCGGGTACAGTTTCAGATTAGCCATGTTCTCGTGAGACGGCTCAAACGGCATTTGCAGATCTGGCGCAATGCGCATTGACCAGTTAAAGCTGTAAGCATCACCGGTGTCACGGCGATTTTCTTTCACCAGCGGCATCGATTTTTTCATCTGACGAGCGACTTCAGCAGCGTCATCAATGATGATGCGGTAATGGCGGCGCGCGTTTTCTCCCAGCGTATGCACGACAAACTCGTCCAGTACGCGGAAGTAATCGGCGCTCTCTTTCGGACCGGTGAGGATCAGCGGTAAGACCTGATCTTTATTTGCCGGATTCATCAAAATTCCCAGCAAATAGAGCAACTCTTCTGCCGTACCCACACCGCCAGGGAAGATAATGATGCCGTGAGCGATACGCACAAACGCTTCCAGACGTTTTTCGATATCCGGCATGATGATCAATTCGTTGACCAGCGGGTTAGGCGGTTCAGCAGCGATAATCGACGGCTCTGTCATACCAATAAAACGGCTGTCTTTGTAACGCTGCTGAGCGTGACCCACTGCTGCGCCTTTCATCGGCGCTTCCATCGCTCCTGGACCACAACCGGTGCAGATATTTAACTCACGCAGACCCAGCTGATTTCCGACGCGACGGGCATATAAATACTCGTTTTCGTTGATTGAGTGACCGCCCCAGCACACAACCATATTTGGCGCTTCGCCGACATGCAGTGCGCGAGCATTACGCAATATAGAAAAGACCAGATTAGTAATGTGGACAGAGTTGTCGAGATTCAGGTTTGGAAAACGAACGGTGTTATGGATTTGCCCATAGACGAAGAGAATGTCGCGCAGAACAGCGAACAAGTTGGCCTGCAAGGCGCGAATAATGCGCCCATCGACAAAAGCCTCTTCCGGGGGATTGATCAGTTCTAACTTAACGCCACGTTCACGGCGCAGCACGTTAATGTCAAAACTTTCAAAACGAGACAGCAATTCTTTGCTGTTATCGGTCAAACTACCGGAGTTCAGAACAGCAAGTGAACAGTTGCGAAAGAGTTGATAGAGGTCGCTGCTGGCGGTGCGTTTAAGCATATCCACTTCCAGCTGCGACAACATATCCATGGAGCCAAGCGGGCTAATATGTGTAATCAAGAAAAACTCCTTATGGGACGAATATCGTCATTCCCTTTGATTACAATAGCCCTGCATGATGGCCTTTCACAACTCTATGCGTGAATCCAGTACGCAAAAATGAGAAAAAATTTATTGTCGTACCAGTCGGGTCGTCGATGGGACAAAGTCGCTATTGCTACGCCAGGGGTTAATGTCCAGGCCGCCACGACGGGTATAACGCGCATAGACGCTTAATTTCTCTGGCTGGCAGAAGCGTAGCAGGTCATTAAAAATACGCTCTACGCATTGCTCATGGAACTCGTTGTGATGACGGAAAGAAACCAGATAGCGCAGCAGTTTTTCCCTGTCAATTTTGTGTCCACGGTACTGAATTTGGATTGACCCCCAGTCTGGCTGATGGGTGATCAGACAGTTTGACTTCAGCAAATGGCTGACTAGCGTCTCTTCCACCACTTTTTCACCGCTGGCGGCATTCTCAAGATAGTCAGTGGTAAATTCATAGTTATCGATAGCGATATCCTGTTCATCAATGCAGGTGCCATTGAAATGTCCCACCGGCTGGCCTTCCAGTTCATCAAGACGATATAAGGCCACGCTAACCTTACCCTGGGCACAGGTGCTTAAATCGCGCTCCAGCGTCTGGCGCACCTCCTCCCAGTTATTAAAACGCGTCTGGTTAAAGCTATTGAGATAGAGCTTAAAACTCTTCGACTCAATCAGATTTACGCTGGTGTAATCAAGTTCAACATGACCGACAGCGACCTGTGGCAAACCTTTGGCATTCAGCCAGGAAAGCTCATACAGCGTCCAGATATCCGCGCCGTGAAAAGGCAGGTTATCCGCTTTCAGGCCCAGAGGATCGCGATTCAGACTACGCGGAACGCCTTGCAGCAGGCTGGCGTCATAGGTATCCCGGTAATCGGTTGATTTTCCGAGAGTCAGGCCCGCAAGTGCCTGATGGTTTGTATAAGAAGACATGTTTCACCGTCATAAACCAGATAAACTAAACGACAAGTGTATCTGGTTTAAGTGAAGAGAGAAATTAGTGGACGATTTGACCGCACATGCCCTGAAAGATTTTACTGCACGCTACTGCGATGCGTGGCATGAAGAGCATAAAAGCTGGCCGTTAAGTGAGGAGCTGTATGGCGTGCCTTCACCATGCATTATTTCAACCACCGATGACGCCGTATACTGGCAACCCCAGCCGTTTACCGGTGAACAAAATGTAAACGCGGTTGAACGGGCGTTTGATATTGTGATACAACCCACAATTCATACCTTCTATACAACCCAGTTTGCTGGGGATATGCATGCGCAGTTTGGCGATATCAAACTGACATTACTGCAAACCTGGAGCGAAGACGACTTCCGCCGGGTGCAGGAAAATCTGATTGGTCATCTGGTGACTCAGAAACGGTTAAAACTGCCGCCCACGCTATTTATCGCAACACTGGAAGAAGAGTTAGAGGTCATCTCGGTGTGTAATCTCTCTGGTGAAGTGTGCAAAGAGACGCTGGGAACGCGTAAACGGACGCATTTAGCCTCAAATCTTGCGGAATTCCTTAACCAACTTAAGCCTCTTCTGTAATCCAAATACCCCGTCTGGTTGTGAGAGATCTCTTACAGACCCTGTAGGAGATCGCCAGGAAATAAGCGAATACTCAAACAGATAAGAATCGATATTTTTATTTATAATCAATGGATTATATGAAATTTCTTAACTTTCATATGAAATTATCCTTAAGGCTTTGTCTGTAAGCGCCTTGTAAGACTCAGCGAAAAAGACGATTCTATCTTCGTCGACAGGGAGTCAGACAACGAAGTGAACATCAGGATGATGACACTTCTGAAGGACACGCCAGGACGGTGTTTCAGGGAAAGGCTTCTGGATGAAGCGAAGAGGAAAACGCTGGATGCGTTAAAGGACACCTCCAGGATGGAGAATGAGAACCGGTCAGGATGATTCGGTGGGTCAGGAAGGCCAGGGACACTTCAGGATGAAGTATCACATCGGGGTGGTGTGAGCAGGAAGCAATAGTTCAGGATGAACAATTGGTCGCAAGACCAGAGGAAAAGTTGTCAAGGATGAGCAGGGAGCAACAAAAGTAGCTGGATTGCTGCTAAACGAACCGGGAGCACTGTGAATACAGTGCTCCCTTTTTTTATTCCTGCTATCCTTCGCGGCAGTTTTTTCTTATTGAGGTTGCTTTATGACCACTCATGACCGCGTTCGTCTTCAGTTGCAGGCGCTTGAATCGTTACTGCGTGAACATCAGCACTGGCGAAACGATGAGCCCCAGCCGCATCAATTCAACAGTACCCAACCGTTCTTTATGGACACCATGGAACCACTGGAGTGGTTGCAGTGGGTGCTTATCCCACGAATGCACGATTTATTAGATAACAACCAGCCATTACCGGGGGCATTTGCCGTGGCGCCGTACTATGAAATGGCGCTGGCGACGGATCACCCGCAACGCACGCTTATTCTGGCGGAACTGGAAAAGCTGGATGCCCTTTTTGCGGATGACGCAAACTGATGCTGGAAATACTCTACCAGGATGAATGGCTGGTTGCGGTAAATAAACCGTCCGGCTGGCTGGTCCACCGTAGCTGGCTGGATCGCGATGAGAAAGTGGTGGTCATGCAAACCGTGCGTGACCAGATAGGCCAGCACGTGTTTACCGCGCATCGCCTGGACAGACCTACTTCCGGCGTATTGCTGATGGGACTGTCCAGCGAAGCTGGACGGCTGCTGGCACAACAGTTTGAACAGCATCAAATCCAGAAACGTTACCATGCGATAGTTCGTGGCTGGCTAATGGAAGAAGCGGTGCTGGATTATCCACTGGTGGAAGAACTGGACAAAATCGCTGATAAATTTGCCCGTGAAGATAAAGGGCCACAGCCAGCGGTAACGCATTATCGCGGTCTGGCGACGGTAGAAATGCCAGTCGCAACCGGACGTTATCCGACCACGCGCTACGGCTTGGTGGAACTGGAGCCGAAAACCGGACGCAAACATCAGCTCCGACGCCATCTCGCCCATTTGCGTCATCCAATTATTGGCGACAGCAAACATGGCGATTTACGCCAGAATCGCAGTGGGGCTGAACATTTTGGCCTCCAGCGGTTAATGCTACATGCCAGTCAGTTATCATTGATGCATCCGTTCACCGGCGAACCGCTGACTATTCACGCGGGTCTGGACGACACCTGGATGCAGGCGTTATCACAATTTGGCTGGCGTGGTCTGCTTCCTGAAAATGAAAGGGTTGAGTTCAGTGCGCCATCAGGTCAGGATGGTGAGATAAGTTCCTAATCCAGGGAGAAAACGGTATGGCGGAAATTGGTATTTTTGTGGGCACCATGTACGGAAATTCACTGTTAGTGGCGGAGGAAGCGGAAGCAATTCTGACTGCGCAGGGGCACAAAGCCACGGTGTTTGAAGATCCAGAATTAAGCGATTGGCTGCTCTATCAGGACAAGTTCGTTCTGGTGGTTACGTCCACGACCGGGCAAGGCGACCTGCCTGACAGCATTGTGCCGCTTTTTCAGGGAATCAAAGATAGCCTCGGTTTTCAGCCGAATCTTCGTTATGGCGTAATTGCGCTCGGCGACAGTAGCTATGTGAATTTCTGCAACGGCGGCAAACAGTTCGATGCCTTGTTGCAGGAACAGAGTGCGCAGCGGATAGGGGAAATGCTGCTGATTGACGCCAGTGAGAACCCGGAACCGGAAACGGAATCAAACCCGTGGGTCGAACATTGGGGCACGCTGTTGTCCTGACAGATTGCCGTTTTAAGCAAACTGAATCGAATCCTTTCAGGCAAATGCCAGTAAAAACTTACAAATGTGACGGTTTTTTACTGGCGTTTGCCTGGAGTCAAGCGATCCATTTCATACTCTTCTTTATTTCTCCGTTATAACCCTTCCTTTCTTGTTCTTGTTTTCATTTCCGTGAAGTTGATTCCACCGTCCAGGGCTAATGCCAAAATCGGGCCTCATTGAACGCATTAATGTTGTGTTGTTGCACGGTGAGCCGCTATGGCGCGCTTTTTATACTGCTATTGCCAGATATAAACACGCGCCGCATTCGGCGAACGACCTATAAAAACGGCAAAAAACACCCTACGTCACCTCTGATTTCCTGGCGGTATTGCAGTCCAGAGTGAGCGTGGCTAACGCGAATTTTCAGGAGTGCAACAATGAGTTCTTTAAGTCAGGCTGCGAGCAGTGTTGAAAAACGCACGAATGCTCGTTACTGGATAGTGGTGATGTTGTTTATCGTCACATCCTTCAACTACGGCGACCGCGCTACGCTCTCTATCGCCGGTTCAGAAATGGCCAAAGATATCGGCCTTGATCCCGTGGGAATGGGTTATGTGTTCTCTGCTTTCTCATGGGCTTATGTAATAGGGCAGATCCCAGGTGGCTGGTTGTTGGATCGCTTTGGTTCAAAACGCGTCTACTTCTGGTCGATCTTTATCTGGTCGATGTTTACCTTGCTGCAAGGCTTCGTCGATATCTTTAGTGGATTCGGCATTATCGTTGCCCTGTTTACGCTGCGCTTCCTGGTCGGGCTTGCTGAAGCGCCCTCTTTCCCCGGCAACAGTCGCATTGTAGCGGCCTGGTTTCCTGCGCAGGAAAGGGGAACGGCGGTGTCGATTTTTAACTCCGCACAATACTTCGCAACGGTTATCTTCGCGCCGATTATGGGCTGGCTGACTCATGAAGTGGGCTGGTCACACGTTTTCTTCTTTATGGGCGGTCTGGGCATTGTCATCAGCTTTATCTGGTTGAAAGTCATCCACGAGCCAAATCAACATCCGGGCGTAAATCAGAAAGAGCTGGACTACATTGCTGCGGGCGGGGCGCTGATCAATATGGATCAGCAAAACGCCAAAGTTAAAGTGCCGTTCAGCGTGAAGTGGGGGCAGATCAAACAGTTGCTAGGTTCGCGGATGATGATCGGCGTTTATATCGGTCAGTATTGTATCAACGCCATGACTTACTTCTTTATCACCTGGTTTCCGGTTTATCTGGTGCAGGCGCGTGGGATGTCGATTCTGAAAGCGGGCTTTGTGGCTTCCGTTCCGGCGGTTTGCGGTTTTATCGGCGGTGTGCTGGGTGGGATTATTTCCGACTGGCTGATGCGCCGCACGGGATCGCTGAACATTGCGCGTAAAACACCGATCGTAATGGGCATGTTGCTGTCGATGGTGATGGTGTTCTGCAACTACGTCAACGTTGAGTGGATGATCATCGGCTTTATGGCGCTGGCCTTCTTCGGTAAGGGCATCGGGGCGCTGGGTTGGGCAGTAATGGCAGATACCGCGCCAAAAGAGATCAGCGGTCTTTCCGGTGGCCTGTTCAACATGTTCGGTAACATTTCTGGCATCGTCACGCCAATCGCAATTGGTTATATCGTTGGCACGACTGGCTCGTTTAATGGGGCGCTGATTTATGTTGGGGTTCATGCCTTAATCGCGGTACTGAGCTACCTGGTGCTGGTGGGCGATATCAAGCGTATTGAGCTGAAACCTGTCGCGGGAAAGTAAGATGATAACCCAGATTAACATCCCGGCTCCTGAATTTCTGACCGTAAACGTCCCGTTTTCGGCCGTCATTGATTCTGAATAAGGACATAAACATGAGTTCTCAATTTACGACGCCTGTTGTTACTGAAATGCAGGTCATCCCGGTGGCGGGTCATGACAGTATGCTGATGAATCTGAGTGGTGCACACGCACCGTTCTTCACGCGTAATATTGTGATTATCAAAGATAATTCTGGTCACACTGGCGTAGGGGAAATTCCCGGCGGCGAGAAAATCCGTAAAACGCTGGAAGATGCGATTCCGCTGGTGGTGGGTAAAACGCTGGGCGAGTACAAAAACGTTCTGACGCTGGTGCGTAACACGTTTGCCGATCGTGATGCTGGCGGGCGTGGTTTGCAGACTTTTGACCTGCGTACCACGATTCATGTGGTGACTGGAATTGAAGCGGCAATGCTGGATCTGCTGGGGCAGCATCTGGGGGTTAACGTGGCGTCGTTGCTGGGCGATGGTCAACAGCGTAGCGAAGTCGAAATGCTCGGTTATCTGTTCTTTGTCGGCAATCGCAACGCTACACCGCTGCCGTATCAAAGCCAGCCGGATGACTCATGCGACTGGTATCGCCTGCGTCACGAAGAAGCGATGACGCCGGATGCTGTGGTGCGCCTGGCGGAAGCAGCATATGAAAAATATGGTTTTAATGATTTCAAACTGAAGGGCGGTGTACTGGCCGGAGAAGAAGAAGCCGAGTCTATTGTGGCGCTGGCGAAACGCTTCCCGCAGGCGCGTATTACGCTCGATCCTAACGGTGCCTGGTCGCTGAACGAAGCGATTAAAATTGGTAAATACCTGAAAGGTTCTCTGGCTTATGCAGAAGATCCGTGTGGTGCGGAGCAAGGTTTCTCCGGGCGTGAAGTGATGGCAGAGTTCCGTTGCGCAACTGGCCTGCCGACTGCAACCAATATGATAGCCACCGACTGGCGGCAGATGGGCCATACGCTCTCGTTACAATCCGTTGATATCCCGCTGGCTGACCCGCATTTCTGGACGATGCAAGGTTCAGTGCGTGTGGCGCAAATGTGCCATGAATTTGGCCTGACCTGGGGTTCACACTCTAACAACCACTTCGATATTTCCCTGGCGATGTTTACCCATGTTGCCGCTGCTGCACCGGGTAAAATTACTGCTATTGATACGCACTGGATTTGGCAGGAAGGTAATCAGCGCCTGACCAAAGAACCGTTCGAGATCAAAGGCGGTCTGGTTCAGGTGCCAGAAAAACCGGGGCTGGGTGTAGAAATCGATATGGATCAAGTGATGAAAGCCCATGAGCTGTATCAGAAACACGGGCTTGGCGCGCGTGATGATGCGATGGGAATGCAGTACCTGATTCCTGGCTGGACGTTCGATAACAAGCGTCCGTGCATGGTGCGTTAAGACAGAAAACCAAAACCGGCTCTGTCTGGAGCCGGTTTGAGACTGATGTCAAACGCAAAAATTGCCTGATGCGCTGCGCTTATCAAGCCTACATGATTTTTTAATTCATTGAATTTAATTGGTTTTGTAGGCCGGATAAGGCGTTAACGCCGCATCCGGCATAAACACAGGCACTTTGCCCTCAATCAAAAACCGACTTCATAAGAAGCCGGTTTTTACTCGATAAAATATTTATTACCCAAGAATTTTGCTGGCTTCTCGCGCCACATTATCCATCTCGTCCAGCAATTCCAGAAGCTCTGGCTCCAAATCTTCTTCTTTAGTACCGCTGCGTAGCTGTTGTTCAATCAGCTGGCAGAGATTCTTCATACGCGGCACACCGCTATAGCCGCAACTGCCATGCAGTTTATGAATTAAATCAACCAGACCTTCCGGGTTTTCTCCAACCAGTTGTTCCTCAACTTTGTTGCGAACTTCTGGCAGGAAATCGAGCAACATTTGCAGCATATCGCGCGCTAAATCGGTTTTTCCTGCTGCCTGGCGTAGTGCCAGTTGCCAGTCGAGGGTTGCATTCTGGTTCACCACAATTTCGTTCACTTCTGGTGTTACGACGCGAGAGGAAATACCGCTGCCAGGCTTGTAGCGCAACAGCAAATTATGCAATCGCTCTTCTTCAATCGGTTTTGCCAGATAATCGCTCATCCCCGCGCCAAGCAGTTTCTCTTTTTGCCCTGCCATCGCATGTGCCGTTACCGCGATAACCGGCGTTTGCTGCTGATGTGGGAGCTGGTGGATGAGTTCGCACGCCCGAATGCCGTCCATGTCCGGCATTTGAATATCCATTAAGATTAAATCGAACGGCATCTGTTTTGCTCGTTCAACGGCCTGATGCCCGCTATCGCAAAGCTCCACATGTTGCACCATATCTTCCAGCAACGCGCCGATAAGTTTCAGGTTAGCGGGGTTGTCATCAACCGCCATGACTGTCATTGCCAGCTTACTTTCATCGGTAACAGGCAAAAGTGTGTTTTGTTTGTGATGACAAAATTCCGTCAGTGCTGGCAACAGGCGCGTAGGCGTTAACGGTTTCAGTAGACACGCGCCGATACCATCTTGCTTGAGTTTTTCGGCATTGACCTGTGCATGACAAGGAAGCGCCAGCATCAGGAAATCGGTCATTGACACCGCTTGCGCCAACCGCTCATGTTGTATCGTCAGCGGCTCGCGGAAGGTCACTGCAATCCCTAACAACATCATGTCGTAATGCGCGGGAGGCAGCGCGGAGAACGTTGGGCTATAAACCACTTCCAGCGGCGTTTCACTTAAAATATCCAGCGTACATTGTGCTGCTGCGGAGTTCGGTTCGACATAGGCAAGACGCTTACCGGCGAGGCACTGGGTAGATGGCCCTTCGATAATAATATTCGGGTTCAGATCGAGATTAATGTGGAACCAGAAGGTAGAACCGCGATTCGGCTGGCTATGGAACGAAATATCGCCGCCCATTTCATTAACCAGTTTCTGTGTGATCACCAGCCCCAGCCCGGTGCCACCATGACGGCGGGAAATACTGGCATCAGCCTGTCGGAAGGCCTGGAATAAGCGCGATTGATCGCGTTCAGGAATACCAATACCGGTATCACGAATCTGCACTTCAATCTGCACTTTGGTATTACTTAGCGCACGTTTTTCTACCAGAATATCAATGTTGCCATTCTCGGTGAATTTAATCGCATTCCCCACCAGGTTAGTGATGATTTGTTGTAAACGCAGTGGGTCACCAATAACGTTATCGGGCACGTCGCTTTTAATATTGAGCGTTAATTCCAGCCCTTTATCGTGAGAAGAATGTGCCAGCAGGGTAACGACTTCATCCAGCGTGCTACGCAATGGGAACGGAATACTTTCCAGAATCAGCTTGCCCGCTTCCAGTTTCGAGAAGTCGAGAACATCATTAATAATTGCCAGCAAATTATTTGCCGAACGTTCAATGGTATTCAGGTGATCGCGCTGTGTTGGCGTTAATTCTGTTTTCAGCGTCAGGCGGGTAAAGCCAATAACACCATTCAGCGGTGTACGCAGCTCATGTGACATATTCGCCAGAAACTCGGATTTAATACGTGCCGCTTCCTGGGCGCGCTTTTTCGCCAAATCCAACTCAACGTTCTGAATTTCCATTTGCTCTAGCGTTTCCCGCAGATCGGACGTCGCCTGGTCGATATTGTGCTGCATCTCTTCGTGATAAGCTGCCAGCGACATTGCCATCGAGTTGATACCGTTTTTCAGCATATCCAGCTCGCCGAGCATAAATCCTTCCACCCGGCTGTCGAGTTGCCCACGACGGATGCGGTCGACGGTATTCACCATGTTACGAATTGGACCGGTTACATCGCGCATTAAGCGCCAGCCAAAAATAAGCGCAATACCGATACAAAACAGCATCATCACACTGGAAATAAAGATCTCTTTATATTGCTGCAAGCGAACCGATTTAAGATCCAGCTCAAGCGCAATATATCCCAACATATTCTGGCTATTTTTGGCATCACTACTGGGCGATTCGTCGGGGGAATAACTCTCAGAAATAATCGGTGTGCGCAGGATCATAATGTCGCCGTCACGTGTGACAGTGAGCTGGCGAGGAAACGGCACGTTGCTGCCGAGCTGCATTGATGAAGGATCAAGATGAAAATTGGAGGTGACAAAGAGTCGGTTATTTTCATCATAAACCGAAATCGCGCGAACAATATCGGAATGGCGACGATGCAGTACGCTTATTAACTGACCGATAGATTCGCGATTTTGCAGGCTCATGCCATATTCAGTAGAAACTGCAAGCGGCTCAATAATGCTGGCACCGGCATCTTCCAGTTGACGCTGCAAGTCGTTATAGCGATGCACGACG
This sequence comes from Escherichia sp. MOD1-EC6819, assembly GCF_002965765.1. Lineage (NCBI taxonomy): Bacteria > Pseudomonadati > Pseudomonadota > Gammaproteobacteria > Enterobacterales > Enterobacteriaceae > Escherichia > Escherichia sp. MOD1-EC6819. The sequence continues at coordinate 228,652 of NZ_PTRG01000008.1, forward strand.
AAAAAGATACTCAGCAATAAACCAATAAGGACGGTCGGTGCCAGGATCAGAATCATCATGCGTGCGCGCAGGCTGTAGTTGGTCATGGAGTTCCGTTATGGGACAATTAAGGTCACACTGTTAAATTGAGAAAGTCTCGCCAATGGCGCAATTCTACTCTGCAAAACGACGCACGACGACGCGTCAGATCATAACCGTTTCAGTCAACGACCTCGACTCTTTTGGTCAGGGCGTGGCGCGACATAACGGCAAAACGCTATTTATCCCCGGATTATTGCCGCAGGAAAAAGCGGAAGTTACTGTTACTGAAGATAAAAAACAGTATGCCCGCGCTAAAGTCGTACGGCGGTTAAGCGACAGTCCGGAACGCGAAACGCCACGCTGCCCTCATTTTGGCGTATGCGGTGGCTGTCAGCAACAACACGCCAGCGTGGATTTACAGCAGCGAAGCAAAAGTGCGGCGCTCGCCCGGTTAATGAAACACGACGTATCTGAAGTGATCGCCGACGTCCCCTGGGGCTATCGGCGGCGTGCGCGTTTAAGTCTGAACTTTCAGCCGAAAACACAACAACTCCAGATGGGATTTCGCAAAGCGGGTTCCAGTGACATTGTCGATGTTAAACAATGCCCTGTTTTAGTGCCCCAACTTGAAGCATTGCTGCCCAAAGTCAGAGCATGTCTGACGAGCTTACAGGGAATGCGCCACCTTGGGCATGTTGAACTGGTGCAGGCAACCAGCGGCACGCTGATAATTTTGCGCCATACCGCACCGCTAAGTTCGGCTGATCGCGAAAAACTGGAACGCTTTTCGCATTCTGAAGGCCTGGATCTGTATCTCGCCCCCGATAGTGAGATACTCGAAACGGTCTCTGGTGAGATGCCCTGGTATGACTCAAACGGGTTGCGCTTAACTTTTAGCCCGCGCGATTTTATTCAGGTCAACGCGGGTGTGAACCAGAAAATGGTGGCGCGCGCGCTGGAGTGGCTTGATGTGCAACCTGACGAGCGCGTGCTGGATCTGTTCTGCGGCATGGGCAATTTTACGCTGCCGTTAGCCACTCGTGCGGCAAACGTAGTGGGCGTAGAAGGTGTTCCGGCACTGGTGGAAAAAGGCCAGCAGAATGCGCGCCTTAATGGCTTACAAAATGTGACGTTTTATCACGAAAATCTTGAAGAAGATGTCACAAAGCAGCCGTGGGCGAAAAGCGGCTTCGATAAAGTGTTGCTGGACCCAGCGCGAGCAGGTGCCGCAGGTGTTATGCAACAAATTATAAAACTGGAACCCATTCGTATAGTTTATGTATCCTGTAACCCTGCAACGCTGGCTCGGGATAGCGAAGCGTTATTAAAAGCAGGATATACCATTGCGCGGCTGGCGATGCTGGATATGTTCCCACACACGGGACATCTGGAATCGATGGTACTTTTCTCGCGCGTAAAATAGTTACGATTTGCTGATTTCGGCAGGTCTGGTCCCTAAAGGAGAGGACGATGGTTGCGGTAAGAAGTGCACATATCAATAAGGCTGGTGAATTTGATCCGCAAAAATGGATCGCAAGTCTGGGTATTACCAGCCAGAAGTCGTGTGAGTGCTTAGCCGAAACCTGGGCGTATTGTCTGCAGCAGACGCAGGGGCATCCGGATGCCAGTCTGCTATTGTGGCGTGGTGTTGAGATGGTGGAAATCCTCTCGACATTAAGTATGGACATTGACACGCTGCGGGCGGCGCTGCTGTTCCCTCTGGCGGATGCCAACGTAGTCAGCGAAGATGTGCTGCGTGAGAGCGTCGGTAAGTCGGTCGTGAATCTCATTCACGGTGTGCGTGATATGGCGGCGATCCGCCAGCTGAAAGCGACGCACACCGATTCTGTATCCTCCGAACAGGTCGATAACGTTCGCCGGATGTTATTGGCGATGGTCGATGATTTTCGCTGCGTGGTCATCAAACTGGCAGAGCGTATTGCTCATCTGCGCGAAGTAAAAGACGCGCCGGAAGATGAACGCGTACTGGCGGCAAAAGAGTGCACCAATATCTACGCGCCGCTGGCGAACCGTCTCGGGATCGGGCAACTGAAATGGGAGCTGGAAGATTACTGCTTCCGTTATCTCCACCCGACCGAATACAAACGCATTGCAAAACTGCTGCATGAACGCCGCCTCGACCGCGAACACTACATCGAAGAGTTTGTCGGTCATCTGCGCGCTGAGATGAAAGCTGAAGGCGTTAAAGCTGAAGTGTATGGTCGTCCGAAACACATCTACAGCATCTGGCGCAAAATGCAGAAAAAGAATCTCGCCTTTGATGAGCTGTTTGATGTGCGTGCAGTACGTATTGTCGCCGAGCGTTTACAGGACTGCTACGCCGCGTTGGGGATAGTGCACACTCACTATCGCCATCTGCCGGATGAGTTCGACGATTACGTCGCGAACCCGAAACCGAACGGTTATCAGTCTATTCACACCGTGGTGCTGGGGCCGGGCGGTAAAACCGTTGAGATCCAAATCCGCACCAAACAGATGCATGAAGATGCAGAACTGGGCGTTGCTGCGCACTGGAAATACAAAGAAGGCGCGGCTGCTGGCGGCGCACGTTCGGGACATGAAGACCGGATTGCCTGGCTGCGTAAACTGATTGCGTGGCAGGAAGAGATGGCCGATTCCGGCGAAATGCTCGACGAAGTACGCAGCCAGGTCTTTGACGACCGGGTGTACGTCTTTACGCCGAAAGGTGATGTCGTTGATTTGCCTGCGGGATCAACGCCGCTGGACTTCGCTTACCACATCCATAGTGATGTCGGACACCGCTGCATCGGGGCAAAAATTGGCGGGCGCATCGTGCCGTTCACCTACCAGTTGCAGATGGGCGACCAGATCGAAATTATCACCCAGAAACAGCCGAACCCCAGCCGTGACTGGTTAAACCCAAACCTCGGTTACGTCACAACCAGCCGTGGGCGTTCGAAAATTCACGCCTGGTTCCGTAAACAGGATCGTGACAAAAACATTCTGGCTGGGCGGCAAATCCTTGACGACGAGCTGGAACATCTGGGGATCAGCCTGAAAGAAGCAGAAAAACACCTGCTGCCGCGTTACAACTTCAATGATGTTGATGAGTTGCTGGCGGCGATTGGCGGCGGGGATATCCGTCTCAATCAGATGGTGAACTTCCTGCAATCGCAATTTAATAAGCCGAGTGCCGAAGAGCAGGACGCCGCCGCGCTGAAGCAGCTTCAGCAAAAAAGCTATACGCCGCAAAACCGCAGTAAAGATAACGGTCGCGTGGTGGTAGAAGGTGTCGGCAACCTGATGCACCACATCGCGCGCTGCTGCCAGCCGATTCCTGGGGATGAGATTGTCGGCTTTATTACCCAGGGACGTGGTATTTCAGTACACCGCGCCGATTGCGAACAACTGGCGGAACTGCGCTCTCATGCGCCGGAACGCATTGTTGACGCGGTATGGGGCGAAAGCTACTCCGCTGGGTATTCGCTGGTGGTTCGCGTAACGGCGAACGATCGTAGCGGTCTGTTGCGTGATATCACCACCATTCTCGCCAACGAGAAGGTGAACGTACTGGGCGTTGCCAGCCGTAGCGATACCAAACAGCAACTGGCGACCATCGACATGACCATTGAGATTTATAACCTGCAGGTGCTGGGGCGCGTGCTGGGTAAGCTCAATCAGGTGCCGGACGTTATCGACGCGCGTCGGTTGCACGGGAATTAATCTTACATAGCTGGATATGGCGTCAGCCGTATCCAGCGATATCTTTTACTCGAAGGTATTACACCTGACAGACCCGCAATTTTCAGGACATTCCAATGAATCAAATCGACCGTTTGCTCACTATTATGCAGCGTCTTCGCGACCCGGATAACGGCTGCCCGTGGGATAAAGAGCAGACATTCGCCTCTATTGCACCTTATACCCTTGAAGAAACCTACGAAGTGCTGGATGCCATTGCCCGCGAAGATTTTGACGATCTGCGCGGTGAACTCGGCGATCTGCTGTTCCAGGTGGTGTTTTACGCGCAAATGGCCCAGGAAGAAGGGCGCTTTGACTTTAATGATATTTGCGCTGCGATTAGCGATAAATTAGAGCGTCGCCATCCACATGTTTTTGCCGACAGTTCTGCCGAAAACAGCAGTGAAGTGCTTGCCCGTTGGGAGCAAATAAAAACTGAAGAACGCGCACAGAAAGCGCAGCATTCGGCGCTGGACGATATTCCTCGTAGTTTACCGGCCTTAATGCGTGCGCAAAAAATCCAGAAACGCTGCGCCAACGTTGGCTTCGACTGGACAACACTTGGCCCCGTGGTCGATAAAGTCTACGAAGAGATCGACGAGGTGATGTACGAGGCGCGGCAGGCTGTTGTCGACCAGGCTAAACTGGAGGAAGAAATGGGTGACCTGCTGTTTGCTACGGTCAACCTGGCTCGCCATTTAGGGACAAAAGCGGAAATTGCATTGCAAAAAGCAAACGAAAAATTCGAGCGTCGTTTTCGCGAAGTGGAGCGTATTGTTGCCGCGCGTGGACTGGAAATGACAGGTGTTGACCTCGAAACAATGGAAGAAGTCTGGCAACAGGTAAAACGGCAGGAAATTGATCTCTAAGGGAATTACGCGGTCAAGCGCGATTTGTGTCATTTTTTAAATGACAAGCGATTGATTTGCGTCAAAAACATTTACCCCAAAGGGGCTATTTTCTCACTCCTGATTTCAATAGTGCGCTGGCGAAGAGGAGGGATAATGAAAGTTTGTGGCACAGGTCATGTTCGGGTATACTGCTTTCCCGTCCTGGTTATTCCATCGTCTTTTCAACCTAACTTCTCAGGTTCAGCATGACAACGAACTATATTTTTGTGACCGGCGGGGTCGTATCCTCTCTGGGTAAAGGCATTGCCGCAGCCTCCCTCGCAGCCATTCTTGAAGCCCGTGGCCTCAATGTGACCATCATGAAACTGGATCCGTACATCAACGTCGATCCAGGTACTATGAGCCCAATCCAACACGGGGAAGTGTTCGTTACTGAAGACGGCGCTGAAACCGACCTGGACCTGGGGCACTACGAGCGTTTCATTCGTACCAAAATGAGCCGCCGTAACAACTTCACCACGGGTCGTATCTACTCTGACGTTCTGCGTAAAGAACGCCGTGGCGACTACCTTGGCGCAACCGTACAGGTTATCCCGCACATTACTAACGCTATCAAAGAACGCGTTCTTGCCGGTGGCGAAGGCCACGACGTGGTTCTGGTCGAAATCGGCGGTACTGTAGGTGATATTGAATCTCTGCCGTTCCTCGAAGCGATTCGCCAGTTGGCTGTTGAAATTGGCCGCGAACATACTCTGTTTATGCACCTGACGCTGGTGCCGTACATGGCAGCGTCTGGTGAAGTCAAAACTAAACCGACTCAGCACTCTGTAAAAGAGCTGCTCTCTATCGGTATCCAGCCTGACATCCTGATTTGTCGTTCAGATCGCGCCGTACCGGCAAACGAACGTGCGAAGATTGCATTGTTCTGTAATGTTCCGGAAAAAGCGGTTATTTCTCTGAAAGACGTCGATTCCATCTATAAAATTCCGGGCCTGTTGAAATCTCAGGGGCTGGACGATTATATTTGTAAACGATTCAGCTTGAACTGCCCGGAAGCGGATCTGTCCGAATGGGAACAGGTTATCTTTGAAGAAGCGAATCCGGTGAGTGAAGTCACCATCGGTATGGTCGGTAAGTACATCGAACTGCCAGACGCTTACAAATCCGTGATTGAAGCACTGAAACACGGTGGGCTGAAGAATCGTGTCAGCGTCAACATCAAACTGATCGATTCACAAGATGTTGAAACGCGCGGTGTTGAAATCCTTAAAGGTCTGGACGCGATCCTCGTACCTGGCGGTTTCGGCTATCGTGGCGTAGAAGGCATGATTACTACCGCACGCTTTGCGCGTGAGAACAATATTCCTTATCTGGGCATTTGCCTGGGTATGCAGGTGGCGTTAATTGATTACGCTCGACATGTTGCCAACATGGAGAACGCCAACTCTACGGAATTTGTGCCAGACTGTAAGTACCCGGTTGTGGCGCTGATTACCGAGTGGCGTGATGAAAACGGCAACGTTGAAGTTCGTAGCGAGAAGAGCGATCTCGGTGGCACCATGCGTCTCGGCGCACAGCAGTGCCAGTTGGTTGACGATAGCCTGGTTCGCCAGCTGTACAATGCGCCGACAATTGTTGAGCGTCATCGTCACCGTTACGAAGTCAACAACATGCTGTTGAAACAGATTGAAGATGCAGGTCTGCGCGTTGCGGGCCGTTCCGGGGATGATCAGTTGGTCGAGATCATCGAAGTTCCGAATCACCCGTGGTTCGTGGCTTGTCAGTTCCATCCGGAGTTTACTTCTACTCCACGTGATGGCCACCCGCTGTTTGCCGGCTTTGTGAAAGCCGCCAGCGAGTTCCAGAAACGTCAGGCGAAGTAAGTAAAAAAGTTAGAACGGCAACGCGTACCCAGGGTACGCGTTGTTTGTCTGGAGTTTTAGTTTAACTAGTGACTTGAGGAAACCCTAATGTCCAAAATCGTAAAAATCATCGGTCGTGAAATCATCGACTCCCGTGGTAACCCGACTGTTGAAGCCGAAGTACACCTGGAGGGTGGTTTCGTCGGTATGGCAGCTGCTCCGTCAGGTGCTTCTACTGGTTCCCGTGAAGCACTGGAACTGCGCGATGGCGACAAATCCCGTTTCCTGGGCAAAGGCGTAACCAAAGCTGTTGCTGCGGTAAACGGCCCGATCGCTCAGGCGCTGATTGGCAAAGATGCCAAAGATCAGGCTGGCATTGACAAGATCATGATCGACCTGGACGGCACTGAAAACAAATCCAAATTCGGCGCGAACGCAATCCTGGCTGTATCTCTGGCTAACGCCAAAGCTGCTGCAGCTGCTAAAGGTATGCCGCTGTACGAGCACATCGCTGAACTGAACGGTACTCCGGGCAAATACTCCATGCCGGTTCCGATGATGAACATCATCAACGGTGGTGAGCACGCTGACAACAACGTTGATATCCAGGAATTCATGATTCAGCCGGTTGGCGCGAAAACTGTGAAAGAAGCCATCCGCATGGGTTCTGAAGTTTTCCATCACCTGGCAAAAGTTCTGAAAGCGAAAGGCATGAACACTGCAGTTGGTGACGAAGGTGGCTATGCGCCGAACCTGGGTTCCAACGCTGAAGCTCTGGCTGTTATCGCTGAAGCTGTTAAAGCTGCTGGTTATGAACTGGGCAAAGACATCACTCTGGCGATGGACTGCGCAGCTTCTGAATTCTACAAAGACGGTAAATACGTTCTGGCTGGCGAAGGCAACAAAGCGTTCACCTCTGAAGAATTTACTCACTTCCTGGAAGAACTGACCAAACAGTACCCGATCGTTTCTATCGAAGACGGTCTGGACGAATCTGACTGGGACGGTTTCGCATACCAGACCAAAGTTCTGGGCGACAAAATCCAGCTGGTTGGTGACGACCTGTTCGTAACCAACACCAAGATCCTGAAAGAAGGTATCGAAAAAGGCATCGCTAACTCCATCCTGATCAAATTCAACCAGATCGGTTCTCTGACCGAAACTCTGGCTGCAATCAAGATGGCGAAAGATGCTGGCTACACTGCAGTTATCTCTCACCGTTCTGGCGAAACTGAAGACGCTACCATCGCTGACCTGGCTGTTGGTACTGCTGCAGGCCAGATCAAAACTGGTTCTATGAGCCGTTCTGACCGCGTTGCTAAATACAACCAGCTGATTCGTATCGAAGAAGCTCTGGGCGAAAAAGCACCGTACAACGGTCGTAAAGAGATCAAAGGCCAGGCATAAGTCTGACTTAGCATCTTAATAAAAAACCCGCTTCGGCGGGTTTTTTTACGTCCATTTATAGCACAGCCGCTGCGCATGACCGGGCGGGGGAAATCTGCAATAATTAACAATTATCCACTTTACAGAGAATGCTATGCAGTACCCGATTAACGAGATGTTCCAGACCCTGCAAGGTGAGGGTTACTTTACCGGCGTCCCCGCCATTTTTATTCGTTTACAGGGATGCCCGGTCGGCTGTGCCTGGTGTGATACCAAACACACATGGGAAAAACTTGAGGATCGGGAAGTTTCTCTTTTTAGCATTTTGGCGAAAACCAAAGAGAGTGATAAGTGGGGGGCTGCGAGCAGCGAAGATTTGTTAGCGGTCATAAGTCGTCAGGGGTATACCGCGCGTCACGTGGTGATTACTGGTGGTGAACCTTGCATTCATGATTTGCTGCCATTGACTGACCTGCTAGAAAAGAACGGTTTTAGCTGCCAGATCGAAACCAGCGGCACTCATGAAGTGCGTTGCACACCGAATACCTGGGTTACCGTGTCGCCAAAGCTGAACATGCGCGGCGGCTATGAAGTGTTGTCTCAGGCGCTGGAACGAGCTAATGAAATTAAACATCCGGTTGGACGCGTACGGGATATTGAAGCACTGGATGAATTGTTGGCGACGCTGACCGATGATAAACCGCGAGTCATTGCCCTTCAGCCGATTAGTCAGAAAGAAGATGCCACGCGTTTATGTATCGATACCTGCATTGCGCGGAACTGGCGTTTGTCGATGCAAACGCATAAATATTTGAATATTGCCTGACTAAACATTTATAAGCGTTATAAATGGGTGGAACCTGTAAAAGAATTCCACTCATTTATATTCTTTGTCGCCTCTGAAAAACCTCCATTTTGCTTATCCTGGACTAATCATTGCCATTCTCTACAAATTCTGTGGCGTTAATTTTTCGCTGGTGTGAAAATTATTGCGGTGAAGTTTGGCAGATTTTAGTTTTTATAGATTTATTTTAAATATTTACCTTTTCAGTCAATGGATTAAGTGCTCTTTAACATAGTAGATGTGTTGTTTGTGTGATCCTGTAAAGTTGGTAGATTGTGACTGGCTTAAAAAATCATTAATTAATAATAGGTTATGTTTAGAGAGTTCCCCGTGTCAGTGGGGATAAACCTTTCAGTAGGGTTCAGCCCGGGCAGTTTCCCGCCCGGTCTTCCTTACTTACGCATTCGACCAGCTCTGGATCGAATCCGCACTCCCCAGCTCACCATGCATCACTTCATACGATTTTTTCAAAATCACATCTGTGTGTTTGGTTAGGTCTTTGAAAATGCCTTTATTCATCGCGTCGTAGCGTTTGGCATTGCACTCAACAGGCATAAAGATATCTTTCACGCGAACCATTTTGTCGACTGCCGTTGCGTAATCCGGATACAGACCCAGACCTACCGCCGTATTGATTGCTGCTCCCAAACTTGCACAGCCGTTAATGGCGTTACGCCGTGCCGGAAGGTTGAACACGTCGGCAAAAATTTGCATAAACAGATCGCTGTTCGAACCGCCGCCAGTAATGATCACATGTTTGGCAAATTGATTCATTTCATTACACATATTGTCGTAATTATTCTTCAGCGTCAGCGCCACGCTTTCCAGAATCGAACGATATATCCATGCGTAGTCCATGCTGGAATCAAAGCCGATCATAATCCCGCGTTTATACGGTTCCCACGGGTTGGTCAGCCAGTCCAGCACCGTCATCAGTCCGTTACAACCCGGTGGTACGCAAGACGCCTTTTTGTTGAGCAAATCCTCCGGCGACAGATTCTGCGCTTTGGCATCCTGAATTAACGACTCGCCCAACATGTCGCGTAGCCAGCTCACCGTCCACATACCTTTGCGAATACCGTAACCTTCATACAGCAACGTTTGCGGAATAGAAGACATAATCGGCCAGTACGCTACCGGATCTTTCGGCAGTACTTTGCCGTTCATCATCAACGCAATGTAGGTGCCTAATGAAATCACTGCCGTTTCATCGTCCAGTAACCCGGCACCTAGTGCTTCTACCGGTTTATCACTGGTGGTACACACCACCGGCAGCCCGGTCGGGAAATGTGTCGCCAGTGCAGCTTGTGGTGTTATATGCCCAAGCACGGTGCCCGGCATTTGCACATCAAACAGCATTTGGCGAGGGATATTAAACTTCTCCATCACTGCGGCATCTTCGCCCCATGCCCAGGTTTTATAATCCACTGGCCACTGACCAAAATAGTTAGCGATATTGTCTTTAAACTCGCCCGTTAAACGGTGCGTCAGGTAGCCCGAAAAAGAGGTGACATACGCCACGTCAGGATTAGTGTGTTCGTAGGGACGCGTTACGCGTGCATCCTGCCAGCTAATCAACGGCGCGGCTGGCGTACCATCGGCTTTCAATAACGCACGGCAGCAACGGATTGATCCCAGACCAATGCCAACAATATCTTCTTTATTTCCGGCAAACTGGCTCATCAAATCGTGACCGGCAAAACATAATGATGCCCATAAATCATCGTCAGGATGTTCTGCGGTATCGGCATCCGGCGTGTGCATCGGCTGTAATAAGCCTTTGCCTTCGCAAACCACGTTACCTTCCAGATCGTACATCACCACTTTTGTGCTCTGACTTCCGCCATCAATCCCTATGATGTATTTTTTCGACATGATTTTTCTCCTGTAATTTTTCTGGCTTACTTGCTGTTAGCCATTGCGGGGGCGCTATCAGCAGTACGAATTTTTTGGAACAGCAAAAAGGTAAAGACGATCACCATGCCAAGCGCCGCCATGCCCATCAGCCACATGTTGCGGTAGGCTTCTGCTGCGGGCAGAGTGTCTTGCCAGTGGCCGATAATTGGGTAAACGAAGACATCCGGCAGGAATCCAATCACTGAACAAATTCCTACCGTGGTGCCCATAATGTAAGACGGCGTTCTCGCTTCGCCGGGGCAGGCCCAGTACAACCCACGTGAGGCGTAGCAGGTGAATCCCAGCAGTAAAATCAGGCCAATCCCCATCGCGACCGATTGCGGGTTAGAGTTGGTGACGAGCAGGGCAGTCAGCGCCAGTAAACCGATTACGGAAAGGATTTGGATCACGCGGGTAGGAGATTTCACTTTGCTGTAGGTGGTGATAATGCCGCCAAGCGGACCGCACAGCGCGCGGAAGATTTTGTTGATCACAATCCCCATGTAGCTCGCCGCCACCAGCGACATGCCATACATTTCGGTCAGATAGTTGGTGGAGTAACTCAGAATGGCGTAGATGGTGAAGACGCCAAAAATCACCATGCTGCAATACCAGGTTGTGCTGATGCGCAAAACGGCCAGGATGTCGCTAAGCTGGAATGACTGTTTTTCTTCGTTATTGGTACTACGCAGGCTATTGTTATCACTAACAAAAAACCAGCACAAGATGCCCAGCAGAATGTAAACCACACTGTAGATGATAATGACCGTTTTCAGGCTGGCACTGTCATCCGGTGCGAAGCGGGAAAAGACCCACATGGTAAACACCGCCAGCGACATTACGCCGACGCCGCGCAGCCCTTCCATCCAGCCCATGATCTTCCCTTGCTCGCTATGATCGCCAAGCAATGAGGCGGCTTTTATCGATACCGACCACAGCATTAAAATCGTCGTTATCGCAAACGCGACCTGGATACAAAGCATTACCCATAATGGTGGATATGTTGCCATTATCAGGCCTAATAATCCGGTAATGATCATCGCGGAAGTAATCATTTTGCGGTGTGAAAATTTATCGGCAATAACGCCGCTGGGGGCATAAAGAATAATAGCCGCAATACCAAAGGTACTCATTATTAAACCTATCTCGGTATTGCTGAATCCCATAAATTTTGCCATGGGAATTTGGTAAATATAACGTAAATAAGCCAGATCGAAACTAACGCCGCCGCTAAAACTGATTATCGCGAGGGTTATCCAACGGCGATATGAGTGGTGTTGCATATCGTATTCCCATTTGTAATAGACAAAAAAAAGAGAAAAGTAAGCCGCCCTTTCAGGAGGATTACTTTTCTCAGGTCTCTAGTAATTGCGATAAGAAATAACATGGAAAGCAGAGGTGTTGTGTGAGAGTAATCACGATTCTACTTTTTAAAAACATTTGACAATACAAATAGCACACTGTGATTATGATCACATAAGCGATTATGTCCTTATGCTAAAAATTATTCCCAGTTACCAGAGATAATGAGAAAGGTAACTTCCCTCTCGCGGGGGAAGTTACCTTTCTTTTTTTTTGCCTTACGGAAATTGGAGCTAACTATGTCAATCGAATCTCTCAATGCGTTCTCAATGGATTTTTTCTCCCTGAAAGGTAAAACGGCAATTGTTACCGGCGGGAATAGCGGGTTAGGCCAGGCATTTGCGATGGCACTGGCAAAAGCAGGTGCAAATATCTTTATTCCAAGCTTCGTCAAAGATAATGGCGAAACGAAGGAAATTATTGAAAAACAGGGCGTTGAAGTTGATTTTATGCAGGTGGATATCACCGCAGAAGGCGCGCCACAGAAGATCATCGCCGCCTGTTGTGAGCGTTTTGGCACCGTCGATATTCTGGTCAATAACGCAGGTATTTGTAAGCTGAATAAGGTGCTGGACTTCGGTCGTGCTGACTGGGACCCGATGATTGATGTGAACCTGACAGCCGCTTTTGAGCTGAGTTACGAAGCGGCAAAAATTATGATCCAGCAAAAAAGCGGTAAAATCATTAATATCTGTTCATTGTTTTCTTACTTGGGCGGGCAATGGTCTCCAGCATATTCTGCCACTAAACACGCCCTTGCCGGGTTCACCAAAGCTTATTGTGATGAACTAGGTCAATATAATATTCAGGTAAATGGTATTGCCCCTGGCTATTATGCAACAGATATTACGCTGGCGACACGCAGTAATCCAGAAACTAATCAGCGTGTTCTTGACCATATTCCGGCAAACCGTTGGGGTGATACTCAGGATTTAATGGGGGCAGCAATATTCCTCGCAAGTCCTGCATCGAATTATGTCAATGGACATTTATTAGTGGTTGATGGCGGTTATTTAGTGCGCTAATCCATAACGGTGGTTTCTGTTTTTTTATTAATGACTATTCCATTTTTATTATCAGGAAGGAATTATTATGTCTTTATCTCGCGCAGCGATTGTCGACCAGCTAAAGGAAATTGTTGGTGCAGATCGCGTTATTACCGATGAAACTGTATTAAAGAAAAACAGCATTGACCGTTTTCGTAAATTTCCGGATATTCATGGTATTTATACTTTGCCTATTCCGGCAGCGGTCGTAAAACTCGGTTCCACAGAACAAGTATCCCGTGTGCTGAATTTTATGAATGCGCACAAAATTAACGGTGTGCCGCGTACCGGCGCTTCCGCCACCGAAGGTGGACTGGAAACCGTAGTGGAAAACTCGGTGGTGCTCGATGGCTCCGCCATGAATCAAATCATTAATATTGATATTGAGAATATGCAGGCGACGGCGCAATGTGGCGTTCCGCTGGAAGTGCTGGAAAACGCGTTGCGTGAAAAAGGTTACACCACGGGGCATTCTCCGCAGTCAAAACCGCTGGCACAGATGGGCGGCCTGGTAGCAACCCGCAGTATCGGGCAGTTCTCCACACTCTACGGCGCAATCGAAGATATGGTCGTTGGTCTGGAGGCAGTGTTGGCAGATGGCACCGTGACACGCATTAAAAACGTGCCACGCCGCGCGGCTGGCCCGGACATTCGTCACATCATCATCGGCAACGAAGGTGCATTGTGCTATATCACTGAAGTAACAGTGAAAATCTTCAAATTCACGCCAGAAAACAACCTCTTCTACGGCTATATCCTGGAAGACATGAAAACCGGCTTCGACATCCTGCGCGAAATCATGGTGGAAGGGTATCGCCCGTCGATTGCTCGTTTGTATGACGCTGAAGATGGCACCCAACATTTCACCCATTTTGCAGACGGAAAATGTGTGCTGATCTTTATGGCTGAAGGTAACCCTCGCATTGCGAAGGCGACGGGCGAAGGGATTGCGGAAATCGTTGCCCGCTACCCGCAATGCCGGCGCGTGGACAGCAAGCTGATCGAAACCTGGTTTAATCACCTGAACTGGGGACCGGATAAAGTTGCCGCCGAACGCGTGCAGATCCTCAAAACCGGCAACATGGGCTTTACCACCGAAGTGTCCGGCTGCTGGAGCTGCATTCACGAAATTTACGAAAGCGTCATCAACCGTATTCGTACCGAGTTCCCACACGCCGACGACATCACCATGCTGGGCGGTCACTCCTCTCATAGCTATCAGAACGGCACCAACATGTACTTCGTTTACGACTACAACGTTGTTGACTGTAAGCCGGAAGAGGAAATCGACAAGTACCATAATCCGCTCAACAAAATTATCTGCGAAGAAACCATTCGCCTCGGTGGTTCGATGGTGCACCACCACGGTATCGGTAAACATCGCGTTCACTGGAGCAAACTGGAACACGGCAGCGCGTGGGCATTGCTGGAAGGACTGAAAAAGCAGTTCGATCCTAACGGCATTATGAACACGGGTACTATCTATCCGATTGAAAAATAATGTGTCAGGCAGCGTCCCGCGATGACGGGGCGTTGCCTTTTCGGCTTCTCAACCGGGAAGCCGTTCTTATTACCGGACAATGAAGGGGTAAAGATGAACACTTCACCGGTGCGAATGGATGATTTACCACTTAACCGTTTTCACTGTCGAATTGCTGCGCTCACTTTCGGCGCGCACCTGACCGACGGTTATGTTCTTGGCGTCATTGGTTACGCCATCATTCAGCTTACGCCTGTCATGCAACTGACGCCGTTTATGGCGGGAATGATCGGCGGCTCGGCGCTGCTTGGCCTGTTTATCGGCAGCCTGGTTCTGGGCTGGATCTCCGACCATATTGGCCGGCAAAAAATATTCACTTTCAGCTTCTTGCTGATTACGCTCGCTTCGTTTTTACAATATTTTGCCACTACGCCAGAGCATCTTATTGGGCTGCGCATTTTGATCGGCATTGGTCTGGGAGGCGACTATTCAGTAGGCCACACGTTGCTGGCAGAATTTTCCCCGCGCCGCCATCGCGGTATTTTGCTGGGGGCGTTCAGCGTGGTATGGACGGTGGGCTACGTGCTGGCAAGTCTTGCCGGACATCACTTTATTAGCGAAAGCCCGGAAGCCTGGCGCTGGCTGCTGGCTTCTGCGGCGTTGCCAGCCTTGCTGATTACGCTTTTACGCTGGGGAACGCCGGAATCGCCGCGCTGGTTGCTGCGTCAGGGACGTTTTGCAGAAGCTCACGCTATCGTACATCGCTATTTTGGTTCCCATGTTTTACTGGGCGATGAAGTCGCAACGGCGACCCATAAACACATCAGAACTTTGTTCTCTTCGCGCTACTGGCGACGCACGGTGTTTAACAGCGTGTTCTTTGTCTGCCTCGTGATCCCGTGGTTTGTGATTTACACCTGGCTGCCGACTATCGCCCAGACTATTGGTCTGGAAGATGCGCTGACTGCCAGCCTGATGCTTAACGCGTTGTTAATTGTTGGCGCGATATTAGGTTTATTCCTGACCCACCTGCTGGCACATCGAAAATTTTTACTTGGCAGTTTTCTGCTGCTGGCGGTCACGTTGATGGTGATGGCCTGTTTGCCTTCTGGCAGTTCGCTAACGTTGCTGCTTTTTGTCCTCTTCAGTACCACCATTTCGGCAGTCAGTAACCTGGTGGGCATTTTGCCTGCGGAAAGTTTTCCTACTGACATTCGCTCGTTGGGCGTTGGTTTTGCCACCGCCATGAGTCGACTCGGCGCGGCGGTAAGTACTGGCCTGCTGCCGTGGATTCTGGCGCAGTGGGGAATGCAGGTCACCTTATTGCTCCTGGCGGCAGTGTTATTGATTGGTTTTATCGTGACCTGGCTTTGGGCGCCAGAAACTAAAGCACTCCCGCTGGTGGCGGCGGGAAATGTTGGAGGTGCAAATGAACATTCTGTTAGCGTTTAAAGCTGAACCGGATGCCGGAATGTTAGCGGAAAAAGAGTGGCAGGCGGCGGCTCAGGGGCATAGTGGGCCGGATGTTTCGTTGCTGCGAAGTTTACTCGGCGCTGATGAACAGGCCGCTGCCGCGCTACTGTTGGCGCAGAGAAAAAGTGGCACGCCGATGACTTTAACCGCGTTGAGCATGGGCGATGAACGGGCGTTGCACTGGCTGCGCTATCTCACTGCTCTTGGGTTTGAGGAAGCTGTATTACTGGAGACGACGGCAATACTGCGTTTTGCCCCGGAATTTGTCGCTCGCCATATTGCCGAATGGCAGCGTCAGAATCCGCTGGATCTGATAATTACTGGCTGCCAAAGCAGCGAAGGGCAGAATGGGCAAACACCATTTTTGCTGGCGGAAATGCTGGGCTGGCCCTGTTTCACGCAGGTGGAGCGTTTTACTCTCGACGCGCCGTTTATCACTCTCGAACAGCGTACTGAAAACGGGCTGCGTTGTTGCCGTGTCCGCTTACCTGCGGTGATTGCCGTGCGTCAGTGTGGCGAAGTGGCCTTGCCTGTACCGGGGATGCGCCAGCGTATGGCGGCGGGGAAAGCGGAGATTACCCGCGAAACTCTTGTCGCAGAAGCGCCAGCGATACAGTGCCTGCAACTGGAAAGACCGGAGCAACGGCGCGGTGCGACGCTGGTTAATGGGCAAACAGCTAAAGAAAAAGCACAAATACTGTGGCGGGATTATTTGTGCCAGAGGATGCAGCCATGAATATCGCCATCGTGACAATCAATCAGGATCATTCCGCAATGGCAGGCTGGCTGGCAGAACAGGATTTCAGCGGTTGTACACTGACGCACTGGCGAATTGAACCTCAGCCCGTAGTGGCGGAACAAGTGCTGGATGCGCTGGTGGAACAGTGGCAGCGAACGCCTGCGGAAGTTGTTCTCTTTCCGTCGGGCGCGTTTGGCGATGAACTGGCTACCCGGCTGGCCTGGCGTGTACATGGTGCCAGTATCTGCCAGGTAACTTCGTTAGATATTCCAACCGTAAGCGTGCGCAAATCCCACTGGGGAAATGCGCTGACGGCGACGCTGCAAACAGAAAAACGTCCGCTATGTCTTTCTCTGGCGCGCCAGGCTGGAGCAGCGAAAAACGCTATGCTGCCATCCGGTATGCAGCAACTAAACATTGTCCCCGGCGCACTTCCAGACTGGTTTGTTAGCATCGAAAACCTGAAAAATACTACCCGTGACCCATTAGTAGAAGCCAGACGGGTGCTGGTGGTGGGGCAGGGTGGCGAGGCTGATAGCCATGAAATCGCTATGCTGGCTGAAAAGCTGGGCGCCGAAGTGGGCTACAGTCGGGCGCGAGTGATGAACGGTGGTTTTGATGCGGAAAAAGTGATTGGAATTTCCGGGCATTTGCTGGCGCCAGAGATTTGCATTGTTGCCGGGGCGTCCGGCGCGGCAGCGTTAATGGCAGGCGTGCGTAATAGCCAGTTTGTGGTGGCTGTGAATCATGACGCCAGCGCGGCGGTATTTTCACAGGCAGATGTTGGCGTGGTAGATGACTGGAAAGCGGTACTGGAGGCGCTGGTGACAAATATTCGCGCAGAATGCCAATAACGTACTGCCGGATGCGGTTCTGGGGCAGGGACTTGTAGGCCTGATAGGACGCGTTAGCGTCGCATCAGACATCGCTTGTCGGATGCGGCGCAAACGCCTTATCCGACCTACATTGGTGGCTCCCGTAGGCCTGATAAGACGCGTTAGCGTCGCATCAGGCGCTGAATGCCGGATGTGGCCTATAAACCACACAAATTCCGTTACGATAATCCCGTTAAAGCAATTTTTTCGCCAACGTCCAGACGCTGGTATTGGTGGTCGAAAGCGCCACCACACCGGCGTCAATTGCATTGCGCGCATCTTCTTCATCGCACACCAGTCCGCCTGCAATCAGCGGCTGGCGGATTTTCTCCGTCACCCAGCCCAGTACTTTGGGCATACAGCCAGGCAGGATCTCAATGCAATCAGGGTTCGATTGCGCAACCTGCTTATCAATATTGTGAAACGAAATCGAATCGACAATAAACAGGCGATGAATACAGAAAAAACCTTCCGCTCTTGCCGCTTTCAGCATTGAGGCTTTGGTACTGATAATACCGTCCGCCTCGGTCACCAGTTTCAGAAACTGAATGACGACCTCTTTATTTGACGCTCCTTCCAGCAAATCGACATGAATAAAGGCATATTTCCCGGCGTTTTTAATCTTTTTGACGATTTGACTGATGGTGCAGATATTGCCGTACAACACGGAAATAAACTGGCATTCAGAATCAATGGCCAGTTGCAGACTGGCATTATCTTTAACGGCAGCAATCACCGGATTCTGGCGGAGCAGGTGTAAGAGGGGCATAAATTATCCTTATTATTTATCCAAAGCGGTAGGTGATGCCGAATCCGGAAGGCGGATAGCGCCACTGTTGTAGTGTTTTTTCATTGCACAGCAAACGGCAGGTGCCGCACTCCAGGCAGTTACGATAATCAACGCGCAAATCACCTTCCGGCGTGAGCGAAAAAAGACCTGCCGGGCAGGCGTTAATCAACCGTTCTGCCGTCTGGCGCTCAACGGAATCAGACGGAACAATATGCGGCGCATCAGCCGCGCGCCAGAGATTACGGGCTACAGACATCGCAGACTCCTGATAACATCGCCTGCCAGATGCCACAATCCGTGACGACGTAAATGACGCCAGAATAACTGGCGCAGCGGTGGAACAGGTTTATCTCCCTGATCCCATAAATCACGGGAAATATCCTGCATTAACGCTGGCCATTTCCGATACCAGCCAGGGCGGTGTAAAAGCGCCGGAACATGCTGATAACGTTGTAGAACATCCCACAGCAGGCTACGTTCTACGTTGTGATGATAAAGCGGAAAAAGATTTTGCGGCTCGCGGTGCTGGCAGGCGCTAATCAGCGTTTGCGCTGCTGCCTGCGCACCAGTCAGCGCCATGTCCATGCCGCGCACTGAAATTCCAGTATTGACGCAACTGCGTAATGCATCGCCCACCAGCAACCAGCCGTTACCAGCGTATTGCACCGGCATACTGTGCAGGCCACCTTCTGGCACCAGATGCGCGCCATACTCCAGCGATTCCGTGTTTTTGATAAGCGGGCGCACTGCCGGATGTGTTTTAAAACGAGCTAACAGCTCGCTTGCTGGAACACAGCTTTGTGCAAGGGAAGAGAGCGGGCAAACAATCCCAACTGAAAGCGTTTGTTGATTGGTATAAAGAAAGGCGCCGCCGGGCAAGTCATCACAGATTTCGCCGCTAAACAATAGCGCCGCACCTTCGTTATTCTCCAGATGAAAACGTTCTTCGATAATGGATCTTTCAAGCGACAGAACTTCTTTGATTCCCAACGCCATCGCTTCGCTAGCAGGGCGGGTAACTAACCCATGGCGTTCTGCCAGTACGCTATTGGCACCTTCCGCCAGCACCACATAACGAGCGCGGATAATATCGTCACCACAAATAACGCCACATACTCTGCCGTTTTCTATATGTAGTGCATCCACCGTTGCGCCAGGGATGCACTCGACACCTTCTTTTTCGGCTTCGGCAACCAGCCACGGATCGAAGCGAGCGCGTAAGACACTCCAGGATTCACCGCCAGGCTGTAAGCTGGAAAATGTCGTTGCGCCATCCGGCGTTAGCAGAGAAAGGCTTTCGTGAGTGATGCGTCGCTCAAGGGGGGCCGTCAGGTAAAATTGCGGGAGGAGTTCCGCGAGTGCATGGGTATATAGCCGTCCGCCGGAAAGATTTTTGCTGCCAGGGATTTCAGCGCGTTCCAGTAACAGAACGGATAAGCCCGCTCGCGCGCAGCGTAACGCACAAGCGGTGCCCGCAATGCCGGCACCGATAATAATAATGTCGCAGTCGTCTTCCATGTCGTGCCCCATATATCCAGAGCGCAACACCCTAACATAGCGTTACTTAAGCGAAATTGACCGCCGACACACTCTTATCATTCGCCGCGATAGATGCAACCTGCAGTGCAGGTTTCTTTCACCATAACCGCACTTAACAACGGAACAACCGGTTTAACCTGATCCCAAATCCATTTTGCTAAAACCTCGCTGGTCGGGTTTTCCAGGCCAGGAATATCATTGAGATAATAGTGATCGAGGCGATCATAGGTTGGTTTAAATGCCGCTTTCAGTTCAGCGAAATCGATAATCCAGCCCGTATGCGGATCGACTTCCCCGGTAATTTCCAGGCGCACCATAAAAGAGTGCCCGTGAAGGCGACCACATTTATGCCCTTGTGGGACGTGTGGCAAGCGGTGAGCGGCTTCGAAGGTGAAATCTTTAAATAACGTGGTGGACATCATAATTTCTCTACAGGACGACAAAACGGGCGTAGAGTACCGGAAAGCCTGTTTTTTCGCATTATCTAAAATGGGTTTGTTGCGCAAAATAGCCTAATTATCTTAATGATGGTCGATATTTATTTAATTTTCATTGGGTTAATAAATCTATTTTGTTGTTAAAGACTATTGCTAAAACAGGTTAGTCGATTTGGTTATTAGTTATCGCTATCCCGTCTTTAATCCACACCGTTCGCCCCGTTAACCTTACCTTCTCTTTTGTTTTATGGGCGCAGACAGGGCGCAGAAACAGCTTTGCTTACTGGAACATAACGACGAATGACGACACAGGCCCCACCTTCCGCTTTGCTTCCGCTGAACCCGGAGCAACTGGCTCGCCTCCAGGCAGCCACTACTGATTTGACACCTACCCAGCTTGCGTGGGTATCCGGCTATTTCTGGGGAATACTTAACCAGCAGCCAGGTACACTTGCAGCTACACCTGCGCCTGGCGCAGAAATGCCGGGTATCACCATCATCTCCGCTTCGCAAACGGGTAATGCTCGCCGGGTCGCTGAAGCGTTACGTGACGACTTATTAGCGGCAAAACTGAACGTTAAGTTGGTGAACGCAGGCGACTATAAATTCAAACAAATCGCCAGTGAAAAACTGCTCATTGTGGTGACTTCAACACAAGGGGAAGGGGAACCGCCGGAAGAAGCCGTCGCGCTGCATAAGTTCCTGTTCTCCAAAAAAGCGCCGAAGCTGGAAAATACCGCTTTTGCCGTGTTTAGCCTTGGTGACACCTCTTATGAGTTTTTCTGCCAGTCCGGTAAAGATTTTGACAGCAAGCTGGCGGAACTGGGCGGTGAGCGCCTGCTCGACCGTGTTGATGCTGATGTCGAATATCAGGCAGCCGCCAGCGAATGGCGCGCCCGCGTGGTTGATGTTCTGAAGTCCCGCGCGCCTGTTGCGGCACCTTCGCAATCTGTCGCTACTGGCGCGGTAAATGAAATTCACACCAGCCCGTATAGCAAAGAAGCGCCGCTGGTGGCGAGCCTTTCGGTTAACCAGAAAATTACCGGACGCAATTCTGAAAAAGACGTTCGCCATATCGAGATCGATTTAGGTGATTCAGGCCTGCACTATCAGCCGGGCGACGCGCTGGGCGTCTGGTATCAGAACGATCCGGCACTGGTAAAAGAGATTGTTGAATTGCTGTGGTTGAAAGGCGATGAGCCTGTCACTGTTGATGGCAAAACGCTACCGCTGGCAGAAGCCTTACAGTGGCATTTTGAACTGACCGTCAACACCGCGAATATTGTTGAGAACTACGCCACTTTAACGCGCAGTGAAACGCTGCTGCCGCTGGTGGGCGATAAAGCGAAGTTGCAGCATTACGCGGCAACCACGCCAATTGTCGATATGTTGCGTTTCTCTCCGGCACAACTGGACGCTGATGCATTCATCGGTATTTTGCGCCCGTTGACGCCGCGCTTATATTCCATCGCCTCATCGCAGGCGGAAGTCGAGAGCGAAGTGCACATCACCGTCGGCGTTGTGCGTTATGACGTGGAAGGTCGCGCCCGTGCGGGTGGTGCCTCCAGCTTCCTCGCCGATCGCGTGGAAGAAGAGGGCGAAGTTCGGGTGTTTATCGAACATAACGACAACTTCCGTTTGCCTGCTAATCCGGAAACGCCGGTGATTATGATTGGCCCCGGTACGGGCATCGCGCCGTTCCGCGCCTTTATGCAGCAGCGTGCCGCCGACGAAGCGCCGGGTAAAAACTGGCTGTTCTTTGGTAATCCGCACTTTACGGAAGATTTCCTCTATCAGGTGGAATGGCAGCGTTACGTCAAAGAAGGCGTGCTGACGCGTATCGATCTCGCCTGGTCGCGCGATCAAAAAGAAAAAATTTACGTACAAGACAAACTGCGCGAACAGGGCGCAGAGCTGTGGCGCTGGATCAATGACGGTGCCCACATTTATGTCTGCGGCGACGCCAATCGCATGGCGAAAGACGTTGAACAGGCACTTCTGGAAGTGATTGCCGAATTTGGTGGCATGGGCACCGAAGCGGCGGATGAATTTTTAAGTGAGCTGCGCGTTGAGCGCCGTTATCAGCGAGATGTCTACTAATGAGCGAAAAACATCCAGGGCCTTTAGTGGTCGAAGGTAAACTGGCAGACGCGGAGCGCATGAAGCTTGAGAGCAACTATCTGCGCGGCACGATTGCTGAAGATTTAAACGACGGCCTGACCGGCGGCTTTAAAGGCGACAACTTTCTGCTGATCCGTTTCCACGGTATGTATCAGCAGGATGACCGCGATATCCGCGCTGAGCGTGCCGAGCAGAAGCTGGAACCACGTCACGCGATGATGCTGCGCTGCCGTCTGCCTGGTGGAGTGATCACCACCAGACAATGGCAGGCGATTGATAAATTTGCTGAAGATAACACGATTTACGGCAGCATTCGTCTGACCAACCGCCAGACGTTCCAGTTCCACGGCATTCTGAAAAAGAACGTCAAGCCGGCACACCAGATGCTGCACTCGGTCGGGCTTGATGCGCTGGCAACCGCCAACGACATGAACCGTAACGTGCTTTGCACCTCGAACCCGTTTGAATCGCAGCTGCACGCGGAAGCGTATGAATGGGCGAAGAAAATTTCTGAGCACCTGCTGCCACGTACTCGTGCATATGCGGAGATCTGGCTCGATCAGGAGAAAGTCGCTACCACTGATGAAGAACCGATCCTCGGTCAGACTTATTTGCCGCGTAAATTCAAAACCACGGTAGTGATCCCGCCGCAGAACGATATCGATCTGCATGCCAATGACATGAACTTTGTGGCAATAGCAGAAAACGGCAAGCTGGTAGGCTTCAATTTGCTGGTGGGCGGTGGGCTGTCTATCGAACACGGTAACAAAAAAACCTACGCCCGCACCGCGAGCGAGTTTGGTTATCTGCCGCTGGAGCATACGCTGGCGGTGGCGGAAGCCGTCGTGACGACTCAGCGTGACTGGGGTAATCGAACCGATCGTAAAAATGCCAAAACCAAATACACGCTGGAACGTGTGGGTGTTGAGACGTTTAAAGCGGAAGTGGAACGTCGCGCGGGGATCAAGTTCGAACCGATCCGTCCGTATGAGTTCACCGGACGCGGTGATCGCATCGGCTGGGTTAAAGGCATTGATGATAACTGGCACCTGACGCTGTTTATCGAAAATGGTCGCATCCTTGATTATCCGGGGCGTCCGTTGAAAACCGGTCTGCTGGAGATCGCGAAGATCCACAAAGGCGATTTCCGCATTACGGCGAACCAGAATCTGATCATCGCCGGTGTGCCGGAAAGCGAGAAAGCGAAGATCGAGAAGATCGCCAAAGAGAGCGGGTTAATGAATGTCGTCACGCCGCAGCGTGAAAACTCGATGGCCTGCGTGTCATTCCCGACTTGCCCGCTGGCAATGGCGGAAGCGGAGCGTTTCCTGCCGTCTTTTATCGACAACATCGATAATTTAATGGCGAAACATGGTGTCAGCGATGAGCATATCGTGATGCGTGTAACAGGCTGCCCGAACGGTTGTGGTCGCGCGATGCTGGCGGAAGTGGGCCTGGTGGGTAAAGCGCCGGGTCGCTACAACCTGCATCTTGGCGGCAACCGCATTGGGACACGTATCCCTCGGATGTATAAAGAAAACATCACCGAGCCGGAAATCCTGGCGTCGCTTGATGAACTGATAGGGCGCTGGGCGAAAGAGCGCGAAGCGGGTGAAGGCTTCGGCGACTTTACGGTGCGTGCGGGCATCATTCGCCCGGTGCTCGATCCGGCACGCGATTTGTGGGATTAACTATCAGCGGGATATTGTAGGCCTGATAAGACGCGTGAGCGTCGCATCAGGCAAGGCAAACAGTGAGGAATCTATGTCCAGACTCGATCTAAACGTCCTGAATGACCTGCCAAAGGTAGACAGCATTTTGGCACTGGCAGAAATTAATGCCCAACTGGAAAAACTGGACGCTGAAAGCCGCGTTGCCTGGGCGCTGGAAAATCTGCCCGGTGAATATGTGCTCTCTTCCAGCTTCGGTATTCAGGCGGCGGTTAGCCTGCATCTGGTGAACCTGATTCGCCCGGATATTCCGGTGATCCTCACCGATACCGGTTATCTGTTCCCGGAAACCTACCGCTTTATTGACGAGTTAACGGACAAACTCAAACTAAATCTGAAGGTCTACAGGGCAAAAGAAAGCGCCGCCTGGCAGGAAGCGCGCTACGGTAAACTGTGGGAGCAAGGTGTTGAAGGCATTGAAAAGTACAATGACATCAACAAAGTCGAACCCATGAACCGGGCGCTGAAAGAACTTAACGCGCAAACCTGGTTTGCTGGCCTGCGCCGCGAACAATCCGGCAGTCGCGCCAATTTACCGGTGCTGGCTATCCAGCGTGGTGTATTTAAAGTCCTGCCGATTATCGACTGGGATAACCGAACTATTTATCAGTACCTGCAAAAACACGGCCTTAAATATCACCCATTGTGGGATGAAGGATATTTATCGGTCGGTGATACTCATACAACCCGTAAATGGGAACCCGGCATGGCGGAAGAAGAAACGCGTTTCTTTGGCTTAAAAAGGGAATGTGGGTTACACGAAGGGTAAATATTGCCGGATAAATTAAACGCCTCTGTCAGAAATGATGGGGGCGTTTTTATTTTGCGAGCAGCATTCCGGCATTTAAAGGTGAACATCGCAGGGAAAATCAACAGGTATAGAATGGTGTTGGGTGCTTGAGGCTGTCTGGCGTTAAGCATTCGCGAGGTTCCAGATGGACAAAAGCCCCAGGCGATATTTCTATCAACCTGAGGCCAGCGTTCGAACCTAAGCAATTCGGATGTTAGTCTCTTCTTTGCAGGGAGGCAAGACATGCTGACAAAATATGCCCTTGTGGCAATCATAGTGCTGTGTTTTACAGCATTGGGATTCACGCTGATGGTAGGCGACTCGTTGTGTGAGTTGAGTATCAGAGAACGTGGTATGGAGTTTAAGGCAGTTCTCGCTTACGAATCGAAGAAGTAGCCACCACGCGGGGGTAAAACCCCGCGTATTGGATTGTGATGGTTTGGTCTCCTGCACCCTTTTTTTACTCTGTTTCAGGTGGCGTTGATTTCCTGCAGGCACGGGAATAATCAATTAAAACCCATCAAGACGCCTTCGCCAGCTCTTTCACTAGCGGTAGCATTATCCGCATTACATCACGGCAGCGGCGTTCTATTCTTCCAGGAAGTGCCTTATCAATATGCTGTTGATTATCCAGTCTTACATCATGCCAGCTAGTTCCCTCAGGGAATGCGGCTGTTTTTGCGCGTTGCTGATAACCATCTTTATTTCCCAGATTCCAGTTTGTTGCTTCTACCGAAAGTACGGCAATACCGGCTTTGTCGAAAACCTCGGCGTCATTACAACACCCAGTGCCTTTCGGATAATTTTTATTCAAACCCGGATTGGTCGTCGCGGCTATTCCGTGACTGCGCGCAATTGCCAGTGCCCTGTCGCGCGTTAATTTCCTTACTGCTTCAGGGGTTTTTACACCGCTGTTGAAATACAATTTATCGCCAACAATTAAGTTATCGAGATTAATCACCAGCAGCGTATTTTTCTTTTCGGTGTCACTCATCCGCTTGAGTAAATTCTCAGCGCCTAATTTCCCTTCCTCTTCGCCACTGGTCGCCACAAATCGAATACCATACTCGGTAGGCGTATTTTTCAGGCGTTCTGCCAGTTCCAGCATGACACCTAAACCTGCGGCGTTATCATCCATTCCTTGTAACGTCAGCCCGCCGAGATTGGCATCGGCGTCAGCATCGCTCTGCGGGGCGTAGGTATCCAGATGCGCCATAATAATGATCTGCTGCGGCGCTTTGCCTTCATGAGCGGCAATCACCGTACTTCCCGTCACGTTATGCCAGTTTTTGCGATTATCGCGGGCGGTATAAATATATCGGCTATTAAATGTCCGAATATCACTGCGATAACCCATTTGCTGAAACTGTTGCTGAATATAATCGGCAGATAACATTTCTGCGGGGGTTCCGGTCATGCGTCCCGGAAAGAAAGTGGCAATATGTCGTGCCTGGGTATTAGCAAAATCGCCAAGTTTAGGTGACGAGGCGTGTACGGGGAGAATAAAGCATACGCCGAGCGCCAGGGCAGCGGTACGGTGGCGCAATGCGGAAAACATAGTGAGTCCTTAAATACCATGCAAATTTTTTTACCGCCATAGTATGAAACTGCCGCTGCGCTAAAACAATTTCAAATCTTCCTAAATGCCCGAAATCCGGAGCCTTAAGCACTTTTTGATATTAGCTTTGCCAAATCGTTATTCCGTTAAGGAACTACTCATTCTAATTGGTAATTTCATTCGTTCTCTTACGCTCCCTATAGTCGAAACATCTGATGGCAAGAAAATAGCGGTATTGCAAAGGAACGGTTATGGATCAAAAACGACTTACTCACCTGCGGCAACTGGAGGCGGAAAGTATCCACATTATTCGCGAGGTGGCGGCAGAATTTTCAAATCCGGTGATGCTCTACTCTATCGGTAAAGATTCCAGCGTCATGCTGCATCTGGCGCGCAAGGCGTTTTATCCAGGTACGCTGCCTTTCCCATTGCTGCATGTTGATACTGGCTGGAAATTCCGCGAGATGTATGAGTTCCGCGATCGCACAGCTAAAGCCTATGGCTGCGAACTGTTGGTACATAAAAATCCAGAAGGCGTGGCGATGGGGATTAATCCATTCGTGCACGGCAGCGCCAAACATACCGACATCATGAAAACTGAAGGCCTGAAACAGGCGCTGAACAAATACGGTTTTGATGCCGCCTTTGGTGGTGCACGCCGTGACGAAGAAAAATCCCGTGCTAAAGAGCGTATCTACTCTTTCCGTGACCGCTTTCATCGCTGGGATCCGAAAAATCAGCGTCCGGAGCTGTGGCATAACTACAACGGACAAATTAACAAAGGTGAAAGTATCCGCGTCTTTCCGCTCTCTAACTGGACTGAGCAGGATATCTGGCAATACATCTGGCTGGAAAATATCGACATTGTTCCGCTGTATCTCGCTGCTGAGCGTCCGGTTCTGGAACGTGACGGTATGTTGATGATGATTGATGACAACCGTATCGACCTGCAACCCGGCGAAGTGATTAAAAAACGGATGGTGCGTTTCCGCACTCTGGGCTGCTGGCCGCTGACCGGTGCGGTGGAGTCAAATGCGCAAACACTGCCGGAGATCATCGAAGAAATGCTGGTTTCCACCACCAGTGAACGTCAGGGCCGCGTGATTGACCGCGACCAGGCAGGATCTATGGAGCTGAAAAAACGTCAGGGGTATTTTTAAGATGAACACCGCACTTGCACAACAAATCGCCAATGAAGGCGGCGTCGAAGCCTGGATGATCGCGCAACAACATAAAAGCCTGCTGCGTTTTCTGACCTGTGGCAGCGTTGATGACGGCAAAAGTACCCTGATTGGTCGTTTGCTGCACGATACCCGCCAAATCTACGAAGATCAGCTCTCATCGCTGCATAACGACAGTAAACGTCACGGCACTCAGGGCGAAAAACTGGATCTGGCATTGCTGGTGGATGGTCTGCAAGCCGAGCGCGAACAGGGCATCACTATCGATGTGGCATATCGCTATTTCTCCACCGAGAAGCGTAAATTTATTATCGCCGACACCCCAGGGCACGAGCAGTACACCCGCAATATGGCGACCGGCGCATCGACATGTGAGCTGGCGATCTTGCTGATCGACGCCCGAAAAGGCGTGCTCGATCAAACCCGTCGCCACAGTTTTATCTCCACGCTGTTGGGGATCAAACATCTGGTCGTGGCGATCAACAAAATGGATCTGGTGGATTACAGCGAAGAGACGTTCACCCGCATTCGTGAAGACTACCTGACTTTTGCGGAACAATTACCGGGCAATCTGGATATCCGCTTTGTGCCACTCTCCGCGCTGGAAGGCGATAACGTGGCTTCGCAAAGTGAAAGTATGCCGTGGTACAGCGGTTCGACATTGCTCGAAATGCTCGAAACCGTAGAGATCCAGCGAGTGGTGGATGCCCAGCCAATGCGCTTCCCGGTGCAGTACGTTAACCGCCCGAATCTTGATTTTCGTGGCTACGCCGGAACGCTGGCATCCGGTCGTGTGGAAGTCGGGCAACGAGTCAAAGTGTTGCCTTCGGGAGTGGAGTCAAACATTGCGCGGATCGTCACTTTTGATGGCGATCGCGAAGAAGCCTTTGCCGGAGAGGCGATCACTCTGGTGCTGACGGATGAGATCGACATCAGCCGTGGCGATCTGCTGCTGGCGGCAGACGAAGCATTACCGGCAGTGCAGAGCGCGTCGGTGGATGTGGTATGGATGGCGGAACAGCCGCTTTCCCCAGGGCAGAGTTACGACATCAAAATTGCCGGTAAGAAGACGCGTGCTCGTGTTGATGGCATTCGCTATCAGGTTGATATTAATAACCTTAACCAACATGAAGTTGAAAATTTACCGCTCAATGGCATTGGTCAGGTTGATCTCACCTTTGACGAGCCGTTGGTGTTAGATCGCTATCAGCAAAACCCTGTTACCGGTGGGCTGATTTTTATCGATCGCCTGAGCAACGTGACTGTTGGTGCCGGTATGGTGCATGAGCCGAAAAACGAGGCCGCCGTTGCGCCGTCGGAATTTAGCGCGTTCGAGCTGGAACTGAATGCGTTAGTGCGCCGCCATTTCCCTCACTGGAGCGCGCGCGATTTGCTGGGAGATAAATAATGGCGCTGCATGACGAAAACGTCGTCTGGCATAGCCATCCGGTCACTGTGCAACAACGCGAGCAACACCACGGTCATCGTGGTGTTGTGCTGTGGTTCACCGGTCTCTCTGGTTCCGGTAAATCAACGGTCGCGGGGGCACTGGAGGAGGCGTTACATAAACTTGGTGTCAGTACGTATTTGCTGGACGGCGACAACGTTCGCCACGGTTTATGCAGCGATCTCGGTTTTAGCGATGCCGATCGTAAAGAAAATATCCGCCGCGTCGGTGAAGTGGCGAATTTAATGGTTGAAGCCGGACTGGTGGTGTTGACTGCGTTTATTTCACCACACCGCGCCGAACGCCAGATGGTTCGTGAACGTGTAGGAGAAGGGCGATTTATCGAAGTGTTTGTCGATACGCCGCTGGCGATTTGCGAAGCTCGCGATCCAAAAGGCTTATATAAGAAAGCGCGTGCCGGTGAACTGCGCAACTTTACCGGAATTGATTCGGTTTACGAAGCGCCTGAATCGGCAGAAATTCATCTCAATGGTGAACAATTAGTAACAAATTTGGTTCAGCAATTATTAGATCTACTGAGACAGAACGATATTATCAGATCCTGAGACACCACCGGGTTTCCATGCCCGGTTCGTCAAAGTAACAGGATCAGATATGCGTAATAGCCATAACATTACACTAACAAATAGCGAAAGCCTTACTGAGGATGAAGAAACCACATGGTCGCTGCCAGGCGCCGTGGTCGGTTTTGTCTCCTGGCTGTGTGCGCTGGCGATACCGATGTTGATTTATGGCTCTAACACGCTGTTCTTTTTTATCTATACCTGGCCTTTCTTTCTGGCGCTGATGCCCGTCGCGGTGGTGGTGGGTATTGCGCTGCATTCATTGATGGACGGAAAGCTACGCTACAGTATTGTTTTTACCCTGGTGACTGTAGGTATTATGTTTGGTGCACTGTTTATGTGGTTGTTGGGCTAATTTGTTCTTTCCCGTCTACTCTGTTCATAATTCAAACCGTAACCAATAATGAGATTATGTTCCGCACGCCCTGGGTATACGTAACAATGGACAAATGTGGTACATTTGCCCGCGTTGTCGCGGTATCCCCAACAGAGGATGTAGAGTCGTCTTCGGATGTATGGGATGAAGATGCCGTTTTTCAGGGGGCAGGATGGGTAAACTAACGCTGCTGTTGCTGGCTATTCTGGTCTGGCTACAGTATTCGCTGTGGTTCGGTAAGAACGGTATACATGACTATACCCGCGTCAATAATGATGTGGCGGCACAGCAAGCTACAAACGCGAAACTTAAAGCGCGAAACGATCAGCTTTTTGCCGAAATTGACGATCTCAATGGCGGTCAGGAGGCGCTCGAAGAACGAGCGCGTAATGAACTCAGCATGACCAGGCCGGGCGAAACTTTCTATCGTCTGGTGCCTGACGCGTCGAAACGCGCACAGTCTGCGGGGCAAAACAATCGATAAATCAGCCCAGGAATTAACATGGCAACCA
Organism: Escherichia sp. MOD1-EC6819; assembly: GCF_002965765.1. Lineage (NCBI taxonomy): Bacteria > Pseudomonadati > Pseudomonadota > Gammaproteobacteria > Enterobacterales > Enterobacteriaceae > Escherichia > Escherichia sp. MOD1-EC6819. The sequence goes on from NZ_PTRG01000008.1 coordinate 259,275, forward strand.
CTCATTTGGATGTTTGCGCCGTGGTTCCGGCGGCCGGATTTGGCCGCCGAATGCAAACGGAATGTCCTAAGCAATATCTCTCAATCGGTAATCAAACCATTCTTGAACACTCGGTACATGCGCTGCTGGCGCATCCCCGTGTGTCGCGTGTCGTCATTGCTATAAGCCCTGGCGATAGTCGTTTTGCACAACTTCCTCTGGCAAATCATCCGCAGATCACCGTTGTTGACGGTGGTGAAGAGCGTGCTAATTCCGTGCTGGCAGGTCTGAAAGCCGCTGGCGACGCGCAGTGGGTGTTGGTGCATGACGCCGCTCGCCCTTGCCTGCATCAGGATGACCTTGCGCGTCTGTTGGCGTTGAGCGAAACCAGCCGCACGGGGGGCATTCTCGCTGCGCCGGTGCGTGATACCATGAAACGTGCCGAACCGGGCAAAAATGCCATTGCTCATACTGTTGATCGCAACGGCCTATGGCACGCGTTGACGCCGCAATTTTTCCCTCGTGAGCTGTTATATGACTGCCTGACGCGTGCATTAAATGAAGGCGCTACCATTACCGATGAAGCCTCGGCGCTGGAATACTGCGGTTTTCATCCGCAGCTGGTCGAAGGCCGTGCGGATAACATTAAAGTCACGCGCCCGGAAGATTTGGCGCTTGCCGAATTTTACCTCACCCGAACCATCCATCAGGAGAATACATAATGCGAATTGGACACGGATTTGACGTACACGCCTTTGGCGGCGAAGGCCCAATTATCATTGGTGGTGTGCGCATCCCTTACGAAAAAGGGCTGCTGGCGCATTCTGATGGCGACGTGGCACTCCATGCGTTGACCGATGCATTGCTTGGTGCAGCGGCGCTGGGGGATATCGGCAAACTGTTTCCGGATACCGATCCGGCATTTAAAGGAGCAGACAGCCGCGAGCTGCTGCGTGAAGCCTGGCGACGCATTCAGGCGAAGGGGTATACCCTCGGCAACGTCGATGTCACTATCATCGCTCAGGCACCGAAAATGCTGCCGCACATCCCACAAATGCGCGTGTTTATTGCCGAAGATCTCGGCTGCCATATGGATGATGTTAACGTGAAAGCCACTACTACGGAAAAACTCGGATTTACCGGCCGTGGGGAAGGGATTGCCTGTGAAGCGGTGGCGCTACTCATTAAGGCAACAAAATGATTGAGTTTGATAATCTCACTTACCTCCACGGTAAACCGCAAGGCACCGGGCTGCTGAAAGCCAACCCGGAAGATTTTGTGGTGGTGGAAGATTTAGGCTTTGAGCCTGATGGTGAAGGTGAGCATATTCTGGTGCGCATTCTTAAAAACGGCTGCAATACCCGTTTTGTGGCTGACGCGCTGGCGAAATTCCTGAAAATTCATGCGCGTGAAGTCAGCTTCGCCGGGCAGAAAGACAAACATGCAGTGACGGAACAGTGGTTATGCGCTCGCGTTCCGGGCAAAGAGATGCCCGATCTGAGCGCGTTTCAACTGGAAGGTTGTCAGGTGCTGGAGTATGCGCGCCACAAGCGTAAACTGCGTTTAGGGGCACTGAAAGGCAACGCCTTTACCCTGGTACTACGCGAAGTGAGCAATCGCGATGACGTTGAACAACGTCTGATCGATATTTGCGTAAAAGGTGTACCGAACTACTTTGGCGCGCAGCGTTTCGGTATTGGCGGTAGTAACTTGCAGGGCGCGCTGCGCTGGGCGCAAACCAATACTCCGGTACGCGATCGCAATAAACGCAGTTTTTGGTTGTCGGCAGCACGTAGTGCGTTGTTTAATCAGATTGTTGCTGAGCGCCTCAAAAAAGCAGAAGTTAATCAAGTTGTTGACGGCGATGCGCTACAATTAGCCGGGCGCGGCAGTTGGTTTGTTGCAACTCACGAAGAACTGGCGGAATTACAGCGTCGCGTCAACGATAAAGAGCTGATGATTACCGCAGCTTTGCCCGGTAGCGGCGAGTGGGGAACCCAACGTGAGGCTCTGGCATTCGAACAAGCGGCGATAGCCGACGAAACTGAATTACAAGCTTTGCTGCTGCGCGAAAAAGTTGAAGCCGCGCGCAGAGCGATGCTGTTATATCCGCAACAATTAAGCTGGAACTGGTGGGATGACGTCACCGTAGAAATCCGTTTCTGGCTTCCGGCGGGAAGTTTTGCGACCAGCGTTGTCAGGGAACTTATCAACACAACAGGTGATTATGCGCATATTGCTGAGTAATGATGACGGGGTACATGCACCCGGTATACAAACGCTGGCGAAAGCCTTGCGTGAGTTTGCTGATGTTCAGGTGGTTGCCCCCGATCGTAACCGCAGCGGCGCTTCAAATTCCCTGACGCTGGAATCCTCCCTGCGCACGTTTACCTTTGAAAATGGTGATATCGCTGTGCAAATGGGAACCCCGACCGACTGCGTCTATCTTGGCGTGAACGCACTAATGCGTCCACGTCCGGATATTGTGGTTTCGGGCATTAACGCCGGCCCCAATCTGGGGGATGATGTTATCTATTCCGGTACGGTAGCCGCCGCGATGGAAGGCCGTCATTTAGGTTTTCCGGCGCTGGCTGTCTCGCTTGATGGACATAAACATTATGACACTGCTGCGGCGGTAACGTGTTCCATTTTGCGCGCACTGTGTAAAGAGCCGCTGCGCACCGGGCGTATTCTTAATATTAATGTTCCGGATTTACCCTTGGATCAAATCAAAGGTATTCGCGTGACGCGCTGCGGTACACGACATCCGGCAGATCAGGTGATCCCGCAGCAAGATCCGCGCGGCAATACGCTGTACTGGATTGGCCCGCCGGGCGGTAAATGTGATGCCGGTCCGGGGACCGATTTTGCTGCGGTAGATGAGGGCTATGTCTCCATCACGCCGCTGCATGTGGATTTAACTGCGCATAGCGCGCAAGATGTGGTTTCAGACTGGTTAAACAGCGTGGGAGTTGGCACGCAATGGTAAGCAGACGCGTACAAGCACTTCTGGATCAATTACGTGCGCAAGGTATTCAGGATGAGCAGGTGCTGAATGCACTCGCCGCCGTGCCGCGTGAAAAATTCATTGATGAAGCGTTTGAACAAAAGGCCTGGGATAATATCGCGTTGCCGATAGGTCAGGGGCAGACAATTTCGCAGCCATATATGGTGGCGCGAATGACCGAATTACTTGAACTGACGCCGCAGTCGCGGGTGCTGGAAATCGGCACTGGTTCGGGATATCAAACGGCAATCCTGGCGCATCTTGTCCAGCATGTATGTTCGGTCGAACGGATTAAAGGCTTGCAGTGGCAGGCGCGTCGTCGCCTGAAAAATCTTGATTTACATAATGTTTCAACCCGTCACGGCGATGGATGGCAAGGTTGGCAAGCACGTGCGCCGTTTGACGCTATCATTGTAACGGCGGCACCGCCCGAAATTCCTACTGCGCTAATGACGCAACTGGATGAAGGCGGGATTCTCGTCTTGCCGGTCGGGGAAGAGCACCAGTATTTGAAACGGGTGCGTCGTCGTGGGGGCGAATTTATTATCGATACCGTAGAGGCCGTGCGCTTTGTCCCCTTAGTGAAGGGGGAGCTGGCTTGAATTGCGAGGAAATACCTGGAATTTTCCTGGTTATTTTGCAGCAAGTCAGCGTATCGTGAACATCTTTTCCAGTGTTCAGTAGGGTGCCTTGCACGGTAATTATGTCACTGGTTATTAATCAATTTTTCCTGGGGGATAAATGAGCGCGGGAAGCCCAAAATTCACCGTTCGCCGTATTGCGGCTTTGTCACTGGTTTCGCTATGGCTGGCTGGCTGTTCTGACACATCGAATCCACCGGCACCGGTCAGTTCCGTTAATGGTAATGCGCCTGCAAATACCAATTCAGGTATGTTGATTACGCCACCGCCGAAAATGGGAACGACATCTACAGCGCAGCAACCGCAAATTCAGCCGGTACAGCAGCCACAAATTCAGTCTACACAACAACCACAAATCCAACCGGTACAGCCTGTCGCTCAGCAACCGGTGCAAATGGAAAATGGGCGTATCGTCTACAACCGCCAGTACGGGAATATTCCGAAAGGCAGTTATAGCGGCAGTACCTATACCGTGAAAAAAGGCGACACACTTTTCTATATCGCCTGGATCACCGGCAACGATTTCCGTGACCTCGCTCAGCGCAATAATATTCAGGCACCATACGCGTTGAACGTCGGTCAGACCTTGCAGGTTGGCAACGCCTCCGGTACGCCGATTACTGGCGGAAATGCCATTACCCAGGCGGATGCAGCAGAGCAAGGAGTTGTGATCAAGCCTGCACAAAATTCCACCGTTGCTGTTGCGTCGCAACCGACAATTACGTATTCTGAGTCTTCGGGTGAACAGAGTGCTAACAAAATGTTGCCGAACAACAAGCCAACTGCGACCACGGTCACAGCGCCTGTAACGGTGCCAACAGCAAGCACAACCGAGCCGACTGTCAGCAGTACATCAACCAGCACGCCTATCTCCACCTGGCGCTGGCCAACTGAGGGCAAAGTGATTGAAACCTTTGGCGCTTCTGAGGGGGGCAATAAGGGGATTGATATCGCAGGTAGCAAAGGACAGGCAATTACCGCGACCGCAGATGGCCGCGTTGTTTATGCCGGTAATGCGCTGCGCGGTTACGGTAATCTGATTATCATCAAACATAATGATGATTACCTGAGTGCCTACGCCCATAACGACACAATGCTGGTCCGGGAACAACAAGAAGTGAAGGCGGGGCAAAAAATAGCAACCATGGGTAGCACCGGAACCAGTTCAACACGCTTGCATTTTGAAATTCGTTACAAGGGGAAATCCGTAAACCCGCTGCGTTATTTGCCGCAGCGATAATTCGGCGGAACCAGGCTGTTGCTTGAGCGTTCCGTCAAGGGATCACGGGTAGGAGCCACCTTATGAGTCAGAATACGCTGAAAGTTCATGATTTAAATGAAGATGCGGAATTTGATGAGAACGGAGTTGAGGTTTTTGACGAAAAGGCCTTAGTAGAAGAGGAACCCAGTGATAACGATTTGGCCGAAGAGGAACTGTTATCGCAGGGTGCCACACAGCGTGTGTTGGACGCGACTCAGCTTTACCTTGGTGAGATTGGTTATTCGCCACTGTTAACGGCCGAAGAAGAAGTTTATTTTGCGCGTCGCGCACTGCGTGGAGATGTTGCCTCCCGCCGCCGGATGATTGAGAGTAACTTACGTCTGGTGGTAAAAATTGCCCGCCGTTATGGCAATCGTGGTCTGGCTTTGCTGGATCTTATCGAAGAGGGCAACCTGGGGCTTATCCGCGCGGTTGAGAAGTTTGACCCGGAACGCGGTTTCCGCTTCTCAACATACGCAACCTGGTGGATTCGCCAGACGATCGAACGGGCGATTATGAACCAAACCCGTACTATTCGTTTGCCGATTCACATCGTAAAGGAGCTGAACGTTTACCTGCGAACCGCACGTGAGTTGTCCCATAAACTGGACCACGAACCGAGTGCGGAAGAGATCGCAGAGCAACTGGATAAGCCAGTTGATGACGTCAGCCGTATGCTTCGTCTTAACGAGCGCATTACCTCGGTAGACACCCCTCTGGGCGGTGATTCCGAAAAAGCGTTGCTGGACATTCTGGCCGATGAAAAAGAGAACGGTCCGGAAGACACCACGCAAGATGACGATATGAAGCAGAGCATCGTCAAATGGCTGTTCGAGCTGAACGCCAAACAGCGTGAAGTGCTGGCACGTCGATTCGGTTTGCTGGGGTACGAAGCGGCAACACTGGAAGATGTAGGTCGTGAAATTGGCCTCACTCGTGAACGTGTTCGCCAGATTCAGGTTGAAGGCCTGCGCCGTCTGCGTGAGATTTTGCAGACTCAGGGGCTGAATATCGAGGCGCTGTTCCGCGAATAAGCAAGCATCTGTCAGAAAGGCCAGTCTCAAGTGAGGCTGGCCTTTTTCTTTTGTATGACTTGTCCTGAATAGCGTTGATGGTGACGCCAGCTCCTGACAGTAAACTGGTGTGCGAAACCCGATGTCTTTATGAAGAAATTCATGACCGATATTGGCAATAGCGGATCTGAACCAGAGATGATCCTTATCCTGACTGGATTAATTATTTAATTTTATAAAACGATAACCGTCCGCTTTTCGGCGATCCGGTATCAATATAAATCTGGTTAGCGAATGTCTGAATGTTATCAAACATCATATGTCCAAATATAAAATAATCAGCACCGTTTATTTTTTGTAACTCGCCATTAAGCGACTTCTGCACGCGATCAACAGGCCAGAGTAATTCGCTTTCCGCGATTTCTTTGCCAAAGTGATATTCATTACCCGGATAATCTGCATGTGTGATGACATATTTTATAAAATCGTTACTCAATTCGATAATATGCGGGAGATGATGAAATCTCAGTAACAGATCTATTGCTTCTTTTTTCTCTGAATCATTTAAATCAAAGAACCAGTCACCGCCGCTGGCTAACCACATATTGCCATCACCAGTCGCGAATGCATCAAGCGCCATCGCTTCATGGTTACCTTTAACCGACGTAAACCAAGGTTGATTTAACAGGCGTAGCACATTAAGACTCTCCGACCCACGATCAATATTATCGCCTGTGGAAATAAGTAAGTCTGTTTCGTGACAAAAAGATAATTCATGCAAACGGGATTGTAATAATTGATAGTCACCATGAATATCACCAACAACCCATATATGGCGGTAGTGATGAGCATCAATTTTTTGATAGCGTGTTGATGGCATGATTTTACCCTGTAAAATAATCTCTACTATTATACAGGGTATTTTTATTAGATTCGTCAGTTGTCGTTAATATTCCCGATAGTAAAAGGCTATCGGGAATTATTTTTACACCAGACTCTTCAACCGATAAATCCACTCCAGCGCCTGACGCGGAGTCAGAGAATCTGGATCGAGATTTTCCAGTGCTTCGACCGCTGGCGAGGTTTCTTCCGGCACAGAAAGTAGTGACATTTGCGTACCATCTACCTGTGTAGCGGCAGCATTCGGCGAAATGCTTTCCAGCTCACGCAGTTTCTGTCGCGCACGTTTGATCACCTCTTTCGGTACACCTGCCAGCGCAGCAACCGCCAGACCGTAGCTCTTACTCGCCGCGCCGTCCTGTACGCTGTGCATAAAGGCGATAGTGTCTCCGTGCTCCAGCGCATCGAGATGCACGTTGGCGACGCCTTCCATTTTCTCCGGCAGTTGAGTCAGCTCGAAGTAATGGGTAGCAAACAGCGTCAACGCTTTAATTTTATTCGCCAGATTTTCGGCACATGCCCACGCCAGCGACAGGCCATCGTAAGTCGACGTTCCGCGCCCAATCTCATCCATCAATACCAGACTATACTCGGTGGCGTTATGCAGAATATTAGCGGTTTCGGTCATCTCCACCATAAAGGTTGAACGTCCGGAAGCCAGATCATCCGCTGCGCCAACACGGGTGAAGATGCGATCGATCGGTCCAATCTCGACTTTTTGTGCCGGTACGTAACTGCCAATATACGCCATCAGCGCAATCAACGCGGTCTGGCGCATATAGGTACTTTTACCGCCCATGTTCGGACCGGTGATGATCAACATGCGACGCTGAGGCGACAGATTCAGCGGGTTAGCGATAAACGGCTCATTCAGCACCTGTTCAACCACCGGATGGCGACCTTCGGTAATACGAATGCCGGGTTTATCAATAAAGGTCGGGCAGGTGTAGTTCAGGGTATATGCGCGTTCCGCCAGATTTACCAGTACGTCCAGTTCTGCCAGCGCGCTCGCACTCTGTTGTAACGCTTCCAGATGCGGCAACAGCAGGTCGAACAGCTCCTCATAAAGCTGTTTTTCCAGCGCCAGTGCTTTGCCTTTTGAAGTCAGTACCTTGTCTTCGTACTCTTTCAGCTCCGGAATAATGTAACGTTCGGCGTTTTTCAGCGTCTGGCGGCGCATATAGTTGATTGGCGCCAGATGGCTTTGCCCACGGCTGATTTGAATGTAGTAGCCGTGCACCGCATTAAAGCCGACTTTCAGTGTGTCCAGACCGGTACGTTCACGCTCGCGGATTTCCAGACGCTCCAGATAATCGGTCGCACCGTCAGCCAGCGCACGCCACTCATCCAGTTCTTCGTTATAGCCTGGAGCGATGACGCCACCGTCGCGTACCAGCACTGGCGGTGTCTCGATAATTGCCCGCTCCAGCAGGTCACGCAGCTCGGCAAACTCACCCATTTTTTCACGCAGCGCCTGTACTGGTGCGCTATCGATATTTTCTAACAGTGCGCGCAGTTCCGGCAGTTGCTGGAAGGCATGACGCATACGAGCCAGATCGCGCGGGCGAGCAGTGCGTAACGCCAGGCGCGCCAGAATACGCTCCAGATCGCCGACCTGCCGTAGTACCGGCTGTAACTCGGCGGTGAAATCCTGCAATGCGCCAATAGTTTGCTGACGCTCAAGCAACACACGGGTGTCGCGCACCGGCATATGCAGCCAGCGTTTCAGCATACGGCTACCCATCGGCGTGACGGTGCAATCGAGCACGGAAGCCAATGTATTTTCCGCACCGCCCGCCAGATTCTGGGTAATTTCCAGATTACGACGTGTCGCAGCATCCATAATGATGCTGTCCTGCTCACGTTCCATAGTGATAGAACGAATATGCGGCAGGGTCGTGCGTTGGGTATCTTTCGCATACTGTAACAGGCAACCGGCAGCACAAAGCCCGCGAGGCGCGTTCTCGACGCCAAAACCGACCAGATCGCGGGTGCCAAATTGCAGGTTCAACTGCTGGCGCGCGGTGTCGATTTCAAACTCCCACAGCGGACGACGGCGCAGGCCGCGACGACCTTCAATCAGCGACATCTCGGCGAAATCTTCTGCATAAAGCAGTTCCGCCGGATTGGTGCGTTGCAGTTCTGCCGCCATCGTTTCGCGGTCAGCCGGTTCGCTCAGACGAAAACGGCCGGAGCTGATATCCAGCGTCGCGTAACCGAAACCTTTGCTGTCCTGCCAGATAGCCGCCAGCAGATTGTCCTGACGCTCCTGTAGCAGGGCTTCATCGCTGATCGTGCCCGGCGTGACGATACGGACAACTTTGCGCTCAACCGGCCCTTTGCTGGTAGCCGGATCGCCGATTTGTTCACAAATCGCAACCGACTCGCCTTGATTCACCAGTTTGGCGAGATAGTTTTCCACTGCATGGTAGGGAATACCCGCCATCGGGATCGGCTCGCCCGCAGATGCGCCGCGTTTAGTCAGTGAAATATCCAGCAGCTGCGACGCTCGTTTTGCGTCGTCATAAAATAGCTCGTAAAAGTCACCCATCCGGTAGAACAGCAGGATCTCAGGATGCTGGGCTTTCAGCTTGAGGTACTGCTGCATCATTGGCGTATGGTCTGAGAGATCCTTGTCGATAGACTCTTTCATATTGATTTTACTCATTTTTTAAGTCTTGCGGTTACCCATATGGCCCCATGTGAAACCGCTTTAAACCCATATAAATCGATAAATTTGTATACCAGAAGTATACCGGTTAGTATCGGGTATACACTCTGACTTGCTGGTATACATTTATGAAAATGACACTTACTCAGTCGATTATAATCAATAAGTTATCTATCGACGTGAAACCAGATCTCGACCAGCAAGGGCGAGTAGTCTACTTACCCAATCCTGAACGAAAGCCATATATTATCACTGACAACCACAGGGATTCACCCGTAGGTTTCGGTGTCAAAATCAGTGCCACTAAAAAAACCTATATCATTCAACGACGGGTGGCATCAGCAGACAAGCGACCCTCGACGGGTGGCAAGGCACCGAAACAGGTTATCAGATCTACGATTGGTAATGTTTCAGATTTTGCCAACATTGATCAGGCTCGCGATGCTGCTCGCAAATTCGTTGAAACTATGAAGTTGACCAGACGAAATCCGAATGCAGTAAAGCGAGAAGCAGAGGCTTCTGAGCTAACGATCAGTGAAGTTTTTGCGCAATACAGAAGTCATCTTATGGGCAGATCGAAACCGGCAAAGCCCAACACATTAAATGTGCTGAATAAAGCCGAAAACCGCCTGAAAGAGTGGGAAAATCTTAGAGTAAAAGATCTGACAGGCAACGAGATATTGCGCAAGTTTGATGAGATCGCTTCAAGAGCCAGAACTGCGGCAGAGCAGACTTTTCGCTGGGTGAATGTGGCGGTAAGACATGCGATTGAGATCGAAGCGGGAAATGCTCAGACACAACAACGACAACCGACACTAAGCTACAACCCTTTCTCAATTCTGACGATACAGAAAAAATTCAGAACCCGTTCACAGCTTGAAGAAAGCTATCGCGCAAAAGGTGTACGAAACCCACTGTCGCCAAAAGACACCTTGGGGCGATTTTTAACGGCATTGCACAACAAGAGAAGCTTCAACCGCCTGGGATGCGATTATCTTTTGCTGACTGTTCTGACAGGAGCCAGGAAAGAAGAAACAGCTTCATTGTGCTGGCGAGAAGCTCTGACAGAAGAAGAAGCCAGAACGACCAGCTATGTTGATCTTGAAAATAGGATAATTCGATTTTACGACACTAAAAACCGCAACGACCATGAACTTCCAATTTGTGATGCTACGAAGCGAATTCTTGAAGACCGAAGAGATTTAGTCAACGAGACTGAAAAGCGAGCAGATAAACGCAAATGGGTTTTTCCTGCCCGGTCGTCGCGAAGCAAAGTTGGGCACTATTCAGACAGCAAAAGCCTACGCGAGTATATCTGCCAGGAAGCCGGAATAGGGAAGTTGGGAATGCACGACCTGCGAAGAACCTTTGGTCGTGTTGCAGAAGGACTCACTTCATATAGTGTGGTGAAAATGTTGCTCAACCATCGCAATACAACTGATCCTACTGAACGGTATGCAATGCCTGATAATGACCGAATTTATGAGGCACTTCAAAGTATTGAGCTCCATATGCTTATGACTGCATCAGAGTTGTATAATACACTTCTGGCTTCGGCGAAATATCAACCATTGCCAACAAATTAGGGGAACAGGGAATGAGTGCAATCGATACTTTAAGGGAGTATGCCGAAGTATGGCGGCTATTTGGTAGTATGCCAGATGATGCAACCCTGAGTGCTGAGGTTTCGGCCCTTTATCTTGGTGTAAGTGTCAAAACATTGGCTCGTTATCGCCAGACTGGTAATGGCCCTGCTTATATCCAATACCAGGCAGAAGACAGCAAAGCAAGGAATCAACGAGTAAATTATCTATTAGGTGATTTAAGAACATGGCGTGATCGTCATAAGGTCAGCAGCACAATGGAGGCTGCACAGGTCCGTGGACTGGCTTTTACTTCGTTGGTTGACTTTATCGAACCGGAACCTTTCTGGACTATTGATAATAAAATTTATTCACATGTTCTTACTGTTTCTGACGAAATATTCAAGGAACTATTAAATACAAGCCGTGCAGAAGTTATCTGGATCTCTGTGGAAAAAGTTTTGTCTGAGGACTGGCATACTGCGAGAGAACGGCAGAGATGGAATGATTTGTTTGTTGGGGTTATGACAGGATTGGTAGATGCTTGTGTGGCTGAGCAGGAGAGGCATGTATTGTATGAAGAATTTTTGCAATCATAATTTAATTTCTATTTTTTTGTTATTTTGAATAAGTTTATTATTGGTTATGCTCAGTGTAATAATATTCAGTTAATTATGGATTACAAAGAGTAAATAATTTGAAAATTCAATATCGTAGCACATATATCTTTTAATCTTTTATCATTCCGGAGTTAACTATGAGTATTGACTCACGATTTGAAAAATTCATGCTTTCATTACCTTCAATAGAAAGCATAGATTCAATAGAATTGAGTGAGGAACTCAGAAAAGAGAAAAAGGCTGATTATTTGGGAATGGGAAGGAAGATCATTTTTGAACAAAAATGTATAACACAAGAGCAATCTCAAAAAATCGAACTTGAGTTAGAGCAATATGTCAATGACGAAAACTATCCTGTTTTCTATGGTGAAAGGGATTTCAATTTAGTCATAAAAGATCTTCCTAATAGTGAAGATATCAAAAACAGAGTATTTGTTCGAATTACAAAATTACTTGAGTCATATTTGAGTCAGGCATGTAAACAAATAGAATCATCTAAAAATATTTTTAATTTAGATGACTCAATTGGTGTTCTTATCATTTTGAATGAAAAAATAAAAATACTATCACCTGACTTAGTAGTTTATCGATTGCAACAAAGAATGAAAGAAAAAAAAGATGGAGAGTATAGATTTAACTCTATTGACTATATAATATTTATATCTGAAACACATGAGATAAACGGTAATCCAGTTGTGATTATTTTAGAAGGTTCTAATGCAGAAAAAAATCCTGCAGAAATCAATGAATACTTGAATTATATTTTACATGGTTGGGCTCAATTTAATGGCCGCAATACTATGAAAATTGGTGATGCCAGTGATTTATTCATAAATTTAGAGGAAAAAGAAGAGCCTCAATCAAATCGTTTAACTCGAACAGATGCCAGAAAACTATGGTATCGTAAAAATCGATATATGAAAGATTGGTCAGATGATAAAGTTTTTCAGCAGGCGGTTTATCATATGAATAAAATAAAGCCATTTATTTTAAAAGATGGGCCAAAACTACCCGTGGAACAGTTAGGTGAGTTAATGTTGTCATTTTGCGATTTTATTGAAGAGTCCAACATGCGTGGCTT